>CAZLTT010000064.1:0-11109 GCA_964562515.1 uncultured Micavibrio sp. | reverse complement strand
CTTCAAGTGCGATGAATAAATCCCGGTATGATCCTTCCGGATTCCACGCCAGATATTTTCGCAACTCGATCAGCTTTTTGGAAACGGGGTGAGTGAATTGACGCTCCGGCAGAACCATTTTGATCGGCTCTAACGTTGCTTCCTGCCCGATATGGTCGGTCGCCGTAAAGTTAAACACGACAGGCAATCCCGCCCATGTGTGCGCGGTCAGGTCGTAAACGGGCGACATCTGGAAATCCTGCGCGGGCGGAGACATAACCGACCTGTGCATATTGACTGGTTCACCAAGCGGCGCATCCTCAACCACGGGGTCAAGCTCCATACGCATGAACAGTTTTTCAACACTGTAATCGTCATAAAGGCTTAGTTGAAACTGCAGCTGACTATCGGATAGCTCTTTTTGCTCTTCCAACAAAGCAATGGTGGGCGGTAGGTCAGGAACATAATCGATGGTCCAACTCTGGCTCTTAAACCATCCCATTTTGAGGGTAATTTCATCGCCTTGCGGAATTTCCTGCTCCAGTGAAAATGTCCCGTCTTCCGATTTGCTCATCAGGAAGGAATGCTCGCCGACTTCTATCGTCGGTTTGAAAAACAGCATCGTCCATGCACCGAGATCGTTTTTCAAAAAGGCTTTCAGCACACTGCCTTGCGGTACGGCAATCGCCGTTTCAAGATCATTGCCGAGCACGACACGCTGCGCGCGCGTGTATTCCGGCGGCGTAATCCATAAGGAAACATGGGTCGTTGCAAACTGGGCCTGAATGCTTGGTGGTACGGGTAAAAGGCCGCTCAGGATACGTGTGTGCCAGCTCGCGCCCGCAACTACAATCCCGCAAAACAACGCCAGAAACGCCGCAAGCCGAAGGGCGTAGGGGTCTTTTCGGGGCAGCAGATTGGATTTTTTCGCAGATTTAAGCGTATTTAGCA
Organism: uncultured Micavibrio sp.; assembly: GCA_964562515.1. Taxonomy (GTDB): domain Bacteria; phylum Pseudomonadota; class Alphaproteobacteria; order Micavibrionales; family Micavibrionaceae; genus TMED27. The sequence goes on along the minus strand of CAZLTT010000064.1, from coordinate 10,179 downwards.
GATCGGCTTTACGCTTTTGCTCTCTCTGCCATAGCGCGCTGTTATCCTTATCTACAGGCGCATCATAGAGTGTGCTTAAAGGGCGGTGTTTGACGGCACTGTGCTGTTCAATACGCCGGATAACTGCAACGTCGACAGGGGCTTAGAACTTCCGTAGGTCTTTGCGCACAAAATAAACAACACCGGCCAATGCGAGCAACGCCGCAGCAACGTGCCCATATTCACCCAAAAGCTGCGGTCCGTTTAAAAGCCAGAATGCGGCAAAAGCCATGATCCAACTCAATAGTCTCCATGACCGAAGGCCGAGCTCTTCGAAAAACAGAATCCAGTAACTTTGACGTTTGATACGCTGAATTTTGCGCGGGTAGCGTTTGCGCTTGTCGATATATTTATCTTCGAGATATTTGTCTCTGTAGGCGCGTCTATCCATAAAGCGTGCTTATGTGGTTTCGATCCAGTCCGGAATAGTTTCAATATCTATTATATCACTATAGGTCTGGCGCGGGCGAATTACAGAGACATTGTCACCTTTTACAAAAATTTCCGGCGGCATGGGGCGTGTATTGTAATTGGACGCCATGCAAAACCCGTATGCACCCGCAGAGCGGATAACGGCCAGATCACCCGCTTTCATCTTCGGCAGTTTACGGTCGGTGGAGAACGTATCTCCGGTCTCGCAAATAGGGCCGACAATATCGTAAGTCTCTTGCGGCGCGTCCAGATTGGCGATCGGCGAAACGCCGTGATACGCATCATAAAGGGTAGGGCGGATCAGGTCGTTCATCGCCGCATCAAGGACGAGGAACTTACGCTCCTGCGTTTCTTTCACATACAAGACTTCCGTCAACACGGCGCCAGCATTACCGACAAGGTAACGGCCCGGCTCCATAATGATCTGCGTGTCCAATGGAACGATAATGTCGTTAACCCATTGCGCATAGGCATCAAGATCCAGCAGCTTTTCATCATCATAGATAATCGGGAAACCACCGCCGATATCCAGACGGTTGACTGTGTGCCCACCCGCGCGCAGATCGTTCACAAGCTGTGGCAATTTTTCGAACGCATCTTTGAACACTTCCACAGTAAAGACCTGAGAGCCGATATGGATCGAAAGGCCGAGCGCATTTACATGGCTCATATTCTTTGCCATTTCGAAACCTTCGAAGATCCGCTCACGGCTCAGGCCGAACTTGTCGCGCTTACGTCCGGTTGAGATTTTGTGGTGACCGCCGCCTGTGACGTCGGGGTTCAGGCGGAATACGACATTCGCGACCTTATCCATCGCCGAGGCGACTTTTTGAATATGCTCCAGTTCGGGCAGGGACTCTACGTTGAACTGCAAAATACCGGCTTTCAGGCATTCTGTGATTTCCGATGCTTGCTTACCAACACCCGTAGATACAATGTGCTCGGGCTTAAATCCGGCTTTCAGCCCTCTGTGAAGCTCCCCTTCTGAGACGATTTCTAAGCCTGAGCCAAGGGATTTGAGGTGCGCAAGAACGGCAATATTGCTGTTCGCCTTGCACGCATAGCATAAAAGCGGCTGACGGTCCTTCGGCAGGGCTCGTTCCATCGCGCTTGCAAGCTTGTCATACTGGTTTGTGATTTCCTGCGCGGAATAAACATAGGCAGGTGTGCCATGTTCAGCAGCGATATCACTTAAAGCGATGCTGTCTATGTGCAAGGCATTGTTTTGTATATGAAATCCGTTCATTTATTCTATTCTTCGGGTTTGGGGTCGTATTGTGTATCCGGGTATGTGCGCGGGAACGTGCTGTCCTCCGCACCTTCGGGAGGAGAAAGCGTTTTAGGCTTAACGCCGCATGCCGCGACTGTGCCCATAATCATGAGCACACCGCATAAAGATATTGTTTTGATAACTTTATTCATTCTCGTCCTTGGTGTTTTTCGCGCCAACGCTTGTCTACCAATCATTTGCTCGGCTTGATAGCACGTTTTAATCACAAATAAAATTTCAAAGGATTGGTGAAAGCCTTAAAAAAATGTACACTTTTATACGCTATGATCAATCAATAACCGTATCAATGGTTTAACCGCCCTTAAAAGACACCGAATACGATGCAGGAAAATCCCCAAAACGACCAATCCATGGATGTTTTGTCCCAAGATCAGCTTGATGCGCTTGTCACGCTGCATAACCGTTTTCTTGAGGGGCGTTTGGGTGGCCGCCGCGCCATGCTTAAAAATACCGATTTAACAGGGCTTTCCTTGCGTGGCTGCGATTTGCGGCAGTCGAATTTCATGGGCTGTTCCATGGTGGGTATGGACCTTTCCAACGCCAATTTTCAGGAAGCCTCTCTCTATGCCTGCGATCTAAGCAATTCCAACCTCAATGACACACGCTTTGTTCGCGCCGATTTACGTGGCGCACGTATTGAAAACGCGATGCTACAAGGCGCAGATTTGGAAAAGGCCGACTTGCGGGAAGGCGGTATAGCCACGGATGGTGATTACGGCGCGGCGCAGGCTGTGAATTTCCGTGGGGCGAATTTGAGCGGCGCAAAACTGTCCGGTTCTGCTGCCAATAAAGCGAACTTTTCCGATGCAATCCTCTCTGGTGCGAATATCTCTCAGGCGGACTTGCGCGGTGCGACCATGGAAGGTGCAGACCTTTCAAACGCGGAGATGGAGGGCACACAGCTTAACGGTGCGAACTTAAGATCCGCAATCCTTTCAGGGGTTGAGGTCTCCCGTCTGCATCAGGAAGGTCTGGATTTATCCGACGCAATTACAGATGAAAACGCAGGCGTATCGGTGGCTGACCTGGATACCCCGCTTGCTAAGCTCGTGGAATCGCATCGTAGCTGGGTTGAGACAGCCGGGAAAACAGGAGAACAACTAGACCTCAGCGGTATCGATATGCGCAGTATGCGTAGCCTGAAAATGGAGCGTTTAACAGCCATCAAGGCGATCGATGCCAAGTTTCTCGGTATGAATTTGTACAAGATACAATTGCAGAGCGCAGTGCTTGATGGCTCTGATTTTCGAAATTGTGACATGGAAGAGGCTGACTTAAGGGGGTCCGAGTTCGCCCGCGCGAACTTTTCCCATGCGAAGATGCGTGCTGTGGACGGCAGCCCGCTGATGTTTGGCGCACAAGGCGCAGCAAAACGTTTTAGCCCGTGTAATTTTGAGAGTGCCAAGATGCGCTATACGGATCTGCAGGGCGCACAGCTCAAATCAGCTGTGTTTAAGGGAGCAGATCTATCCTATGCAGATCTATCAAACGCAGATTTGCGTGAAGCCGACTTCACGGGTGCAAACGTAACAGGGACGAATTTTGAAGGTGCGCAAACAGAAGGCGCAACAATTCCTTCGCCGAAAAAGCCAGTCTTCCAGTTGAAAACGGATTAAAGTTTTTCTGTAAGCTCAGGAACGGCGTCGAACAAGTCCGCAACCAATCCATAATCTGCAATATTAAAGATCGGTGCTTCTTCATCCTTGTTGATCGCAACGATGACTTTGGAGTCTTTCATGCCTGCCAAGTGCTGGATTGCGCCCGAAATACCGACCGCGACATAAAGGTTCGGCGCAACGACCTTACCGGTCTGTCCGACCTGATAATCGTTAGGGACATATCCTGCATCAACGGCGGCACGTGATGCGCCAACCGCTGCGCCAAGCTTGTCGGCAAGCGCTTCGATCAGGTCGAAATCTTTTTCGGAGCCAACGCCGCGTCCACCGGAGACCACAATGTCGGCAGCGGTGAGGTCAGGGCGATCGCTTTCTGTCACTGCAATTTTCACAAAGCTCGACAGGCCCGCATCACCTTTGGATGAAACATCTTCAACAGCCGCACTGCCACCTTCGGCAGGGGCGGGATCGAATGTTGTTCCACGTACGGTGATCAATTTCACGCTGTCGGATGACTTGACCGTCGCAACGGCGTTACCCGCATAGACAGGGCGTTCAAATGTATCCGCATCAACAACGGCGGAGATGTCGGAGATTTGCTGAACATCCAAAAGCGCCGCTGCACGTGGCAGAACGTTTTTACCAAATGTGCCCGCAGGAACGAGGACGTGACTGTAATTTGCCGCTAGCTCAACAATCAACGGGGCAATGTTTTCAGCCAGATGATGCTCAAGCTCCGCAGCATCTGCTTTCAATACTTTCGCAACACCACCGATTTTGGCAGCTGCATCGGCAACTTCGCCGCAATTTGACCCTGCGACGAGAACGTCAATATCGCCGCCGATTTGGGAGGCTGCGCCAACGGTGTTCAGCGTCGCTTTCGCCAACTCTTTATTATCGTGTTCTGCAATAACCAATATGCTCATTCTTAATCTCCCTCTCTTAAATTACTTTTGCTTCGTTTTTCAGCTTATCGACAAGCTCGTCCACGCTTTCGACTTTCACGCCGCCAGAACGTTGCTCAGGCTCAGTGACCTTGACGATTTCCAGACGCGGGGAGAAATCAACACCAAGCTCGGAAGGCTCGACAACATCAAGCTGCTTTTTCTTCGCCTTCATAATGTCGGGAAGCTTTGCATAGCGCGGCTCGTTTAATCGCAAGTCTGTTGTAATAATCGCGGGGGCTTTTAGCTCAAGTGTTTCAAGACCGCCATCCACTTCGCGGGTAACGCTGATCTTGTCACCATCGATATTCAGTTCCGATGCGAATGTACCTTGTGACCAGCCGAGGAGGGCGGAGAGCATCTGACCAGTCTGGTTGGAGTCATCATCAATCGACTGCTTGCCCATGATAACGAGATCTGGACTTTCCTTTTCTACGAGCGCCTTGAGCGTTTTGGCAACAGCCAGAGGCTCAACACCGCCCAAATCGATCGGGTCGTCAGTCTTCACGAGAATACCGCGGTCGGCACCAATCGCCATTGCAGTGCGAAGTTGTTCCTGTGCTTTTTCCGGACCGATAGAAACGGCAATCACTTCTTCGGCCTTACCCGCTTCTTTCAAGCGCACCGCTTCTTCGACTGCGATCTCGTCGAATGGATTAACGGACATCTTAACATTGGCAAGCTCAACGCCGCTCTGGTCGGATTTAACCCGTACCTTGACGTTGTAATCAACCACACGTTTTACAGGAACAAGAATTTTCATAGGGAGCTTTGTCTCTTTTATGGTGTTGTCTGGGAGGAATAGTATGCCAACGCGAGAAGCGCTAATGCAACCCCTTGTAGTATGACGCGGGCCTGCATCAATTTGTTCCCGTATTTCTTATTAAATTCGCCGCCTTTCATCATAGAAAACATTCCGAGGCCCAAAACCCCCAGAACAAGCAGCATAGCGACGACCAAAGCAATTGTTGTTAACGTATTCATATAATTTAATTAATACGGCGAAGTGGTCTTGGCTAGTCTTTATGAGGATTTATTTATTTGACATAATATTAATGAATTGTTAATATCTATAAACGTTAAGAAACAATTAATAAATTGGGGAACGGTAATGCAGAGTAGATACGCCACAAACTGGTCCTATAAGTGGTCCAGATTCGGAACAGACATCCAGAATTTTACAGCAATGTTCAGCTGCCCACAGGTCGGCACAAACATTCTTTATAAATACAGTGAGATCAAGGAACTGGTTGAAAACAATGTTCAATCAATGATCCCGAGACAAGTTTTGTTGGATTCTATGTTCGAATGCCAACAACAACAAAAAGCGGCAATGAAAGAAGTAGCTTAATCCGCTTTCTTCAGGGCCATGAGATAGTTCACATCAAGGTCCGATTTTGACAACGCAAATTCATCTTTAACCGGGTTGTAAATCAATCCGGTTATATTTTTTGCGGACAAGTTTGCGGCACGTCCCATTTTAGCAAGCTCACTGGGGCGGATAAATTTCTTCCAACTATGTGTGCCTTTGGGAACCCAGCGCAGCAAATATTCGGCAGCAACAATACCAAGCAAAAAGGATTTAGGGTTGCGATTCAGTGTAGAAAAGATCACAAGGCCATCGGGCTTGCAGAGCTTTGCAACATTCGAAACGAACTCTTCGGGGCTTTGGACATGCTCGATAATTTCGAGCGCAAGCACGACATCATATTGTTTTTTGATGTCTTCGGCAGGTTTGTTCAGATAATCGATTTTCAAACCACTCGCGTCTGCATGCGTTTTGGCTGTTGCTATCGCGATAGGGTCGGCGTCCGCGCCTGTAACTTTTGCACCCATGCGTGCCAAAGGCTCACATACAAGTCCACCGCCGCAACCGATATCCAATACACTCAATCCTTTGAGAGATTTCAGTGATTGCTCGTCCTTATCAAAATGCGTGCAAATTTGCTGTTTGATAAACCGCATACGAACGGGGTTTAAACGATGCAACGGCTTGAAGGGTCCGTTCTCGTCCCACCACCGGTCGGCATCTTTCGAAAAATTCTCTATTTCTGCGGCATCTACACTAGACATAAGCTTTGGCTTCCTTATAAATAGCTAGGCTTTTTTAACGGAAATCAAAGCCAAAAGATACGGATTTATTGATATGGCTGTAATTGTTGCAAAATTTGGCGGAACATCCGTCGCAGACGTCGAACGCATTGAGCGCGCGGCGGATAAAATTGCGCGTGAAGTCCAAGCCGGCAATCAGGTTGCTGTTGTCGTGTCTGCTATGTCCGGCGTCACAAACAGCCTTGTTGGCTATTGCGGCGAAATCAGCAAGCTTCATGATTTGCGTGAATATGATGTCGTTGTCAGTAGCGGTGAGCAAATTACATCGGGCCTGATGGCTATGGCGCTGCAAAAGCGCGGCATTCCTGCAAGAAGTTGGCTCGGGTGGCAAATACCGTTCCAGACTAATGATATGCACGGAAAGGCCCGCATCAAAAACATTGAAACAGATGAGCTGAAAAAACGTCTTTCGACCGGCGAGGTTGCTGTCGTACCCGGTTTTCAGGGGATTACAGATGCTAACCGCATCTCTACGCTTGGCCGCGGTGGGTCAGATACATCGGCGGTGGCTTTGGCTGCTGCGCTAGACGCTGACCGCTGTGATATTTATACAGATGTGGATGGTGTCTACACGACCGATCCTCGCATCGTGCCGCAAGCCCGCAAAATCAAGAAAATCTCTTTCGAAGAAATGATCGAGCTGGCCTCGCTCGGCTCGAAAGTTCTGCAAACCCGCTCGGTTGAAATCGCCATGAAGCAGGGGGTCAACTTGCAGGTATTATCCAGTTTTGAAGATCACATCGGCAGTGACATGCCCGGAACCCTTGTCGTACAGGAGAGTGAAATTATGGAAGAAGAACTCGTAAGCGGTATCGCATGTAGCCGCGATGAAGCAAAGATTACATTGCTGCGCGTGGATGATGTCCCGGGCGTTGCCTCAAAAGTGTTTAGCCCGCTCGGTAAAGCCGGTGTTAACGTAGATATGATCGTTCAGAACGTGTCTGCAGATGGTAAGGCTACCGATATGACATTTACGGTTGCGCGCGCTGACCTTCCGCGCGCTCTTGAAGCTGTAGAGAAGCTCGACGTCGAATATGACAAGATCCTGTCATCCGATAACGTCTCCAAGGTTTCTGTGGTTGGCGTAGGGATGATCAGTCACCCGGGCGTTGCCCAGAAAATGTTCACAACTCTGGCCGACAAGGGAATTAACATTCAGGTTATCTCTACGTCGGAAATCAAGATCAGCGTGTTGATCGAAGAAGATTACACAGAGTTGGCCGTCCGTGCCTTGCATGCTGCATATGGCTTGGAAGAAAGCGCTTAATTCATTGCATAAAATGCTGTAACCTGCAGATATTATGGCAGATGCAGCGTCAGACAAACCTTACGACAAGGAGTATCAAACCGATTTAAAAGTCGGCGACATCCTCCGTCGTACCCGCGTGCATTATGATCAATCCATTGAATATGTTGAGAGATGTCTCAACATCAAAGCCAGCCAGATAGAGGCGATTGAAAACGGGGACTTGGAAAAGCTTCCCGGGCGTGTTTACGCGATCGGTTTCGTCCGTTCCTATGCCGAGCATTTGGGGCTTGATGGCGACAAAATGGTTGAGCTGTTTAAAGTGCAAGCTGACGTTAACAAAGCACAGCCTACAGAGCTTCATTTTCCTGCGCCGGCTTCTGATAATCAGGTTCCGGGTGCGCTGATCCTTCTTTTTTGCTCGGCATTGGCTCTGGGTGGTCTTTTCTACTGGTACTCACAAGATCAAAAAGACAGAGCGGATATCATAGATGTGCCGCCAGTTCCTGCATCTCTGCAGCAAAAAGTTGAAGAATCTCCGGTCACGACCGCGACGGAGGAGGCTGCACAGGAAAAAGAGGATGCAATCGCGGAAGCCGAAGCTGAAACAGCCGAGGAAGATGTTATCGAGGAAAAGCCCCCTGAAGGTATTATCCTGAATATACGCGAGAATAGCTGGGTCGAAATCCGCGATAAAAGCGGTAAAGCGATGCTATCCCGCGTGCTAAAGGCCGGAGATCAGTATTATGTTCCAGATCGCCCTGACTTAACGATCTCCATCGGTAATGCTGGCGGTGTCGAGGTCGAAGTTGACGGCCAAAAGCTCAGACCTCTTGGTGAAAAGGGTAAGGTTGTGCGTCGCCTGTCTCTGGACGCTGAATACCTAAAAGAAAATTTTGCGCTTGAAACAGAGCAGTAAAACTGAGTAAGACCTTATCCCATGGCGCTTGAAGAAAAACTCAATTCCATTAAAAGTCGGCATGCCGAACTCGCATCCCTGATGTCACAAGGGGATTTGAGTGGTGAGGAATTTACCAAATATTCTATGGAGTATGCTGAACTTGATCCTGTAGTCGAGGCGATTACGGGCCTCCAAGACGCACGTCAGGAGAAGGAAGACCTTCAGGAAATGCTCGGTGACCCTGAGATGAAGGCGATGGCGGAGGAGGAAATCCGCGCCATAGACGCCAAAATTCCCAAATTGGAAAAGCAGATCCAGTTGGCACTTATTCCTAAAGACATGGATGACACCAAGAACGCCATCGTTGAAATTCGCGCAGGAACAGGCGGCGACGAGGCCGCACTTTTTGCATCTGACCTCTTTAATATGTTGAAAGGTTATTCCGCGAAACAGGGATGGAAGCTTGAGGTGATGGAAGCTTCCGAAAATGATATTGGCGGCTACAAAGAAATTGTCGCGCAAGTGAGTGGCCAGAACGTCTTTGCTAAATTGAAATACGAATCCGGTACGCACCGTGTCCAACGCGTACCCAAAACGGAATCGGGAGGGCGTATTCACACTTCCGCAGCAACGATCGCTGTTTTGCCGGAGGCGGAAGAGGCGGAAGTGGATATTAAAAGCGATGATTTGCGTGTGGATACCTATCGCTCTCAAGGCGCGGGGGGACAGCACGTGAACACAACAGATTCCGCCGTACGTATTACGCACATCCCGACAGGGGTTGTCGTGGAGATGCAGGAAGAGCGTAGCCAACACAAAAACCGCGCAAAAGCGATGAAGGTATTTGCCACACGTATTTATGATCTGGAACGCCAGAAACTACACGCTGAACGCGCTGCCGACCGTAAGGAGCAGGTGGGCTCAGGTGACCGTTCCGAACGTATTCGCACCTATAACTTCCCGCAAGGGCGCGTAACCGATCACCGCATCAACCTGACTCTTCATAATCTTGATGGCGTATTAAACGGCGAGGCTTTGGAAGAAATCACCGAAGCGCTCATTGCAGATGATCAGGCGACTGCGCTTGCGTCGATGGAAAACTAAGCCCTCATGTCTGAAGCCCTCAGCGTCAAAGACCTCTACCAACATTTAAAAGACTATATGCCGGAAAATGATGCGCGTTACGTGCTTAAATACCGCGCAGGTATCGCTTACAGCGATCTTATTACTAAAGCCGATATGCAGGTCGCGCAGGACATAGCCAGCAAGATTGACGCAGATATCCGCCAGATACAGTCGGGCAAACCTCTCTCTAAAATTTACGGCGAGCGCGAATTCTGGGGGCTGCCTTTTGACGTTACGGAAGACACGCTCGATCCGCGCCCTGATACGGAAACACTTATAGAGGCCGTGTTAAAGAAAGTGGATCACGGCCGTCCTGTATCCATCCTGGATATGGGCACAGGTACAGGCTGTATCTTGATCTCACTGTTACACGAACTGCCTAAGGCAACGGGAGTAGGTGTGGATATATCCGAAACCGTCCTAAAGACTGCGGAGCAAAATGCAAAAAAGAACGATGTTGATTCACGATGTGT
>CAZLTT010000063.1:0-11308 GCA_964562515.1 uncultured Micavibrio sp. | reverse complement strand
TTCACCAAGCCTGTCTTGCAGGGTGAAAGCGAGCATGCCGACGAAACCAAACAGACAACGGCTTGGGTTCTTGAACAAATTCTGATTCTGCTGAATCCGTTCATGCCATATATCACCGAAGAGCTGAACGAATCTTTGCTCGGCAGTGATGATTTGCTGATCAATGCTGCATGGCCGGATTATTCGAATATTGAGCATGACAAGTGTGCGGCCCGTAAAATGGACTGGTTGATCCGCATTATCTCCGAAATCCGCAGTGTTCGTGCTGATATGAATGTTCCTGCTGGCGCGAAAGTGCAACTGCTCGTTAAGGATGCTTGTGAGAACACACAAGAGGGCTTTAAGGCCTATGATGAAATTCTCAAGCGTATTGCCCGTCTGGAGAGCATCGAGATGACAGACGAGGCGCCGAAAGGCTCAATTCAGACTGTCGTTGATAACACCACATTGATTCTGCCGATTGCGGATATTATCGACCTTGATGCTGAGCGTGAGCGCTTGAAAAAGCAGATTGCCAAGCTCGAAGATAACATTAAGAAGTTGTCGCAAAGACTTGATAATAAATCATTTGTAGAGAATGCACCGGAAGAGGTCGTTGCTGAACAACGCGCGCGCATTGCCGAAGATCAAACCACAGTCGAAAAGCTTGAAAACGCGCTTAAACAACTCGAAGCTGCCTAAAGCTTGCTTTTGTTTACATAAGTGATTAAAACCGTCTGAAAATTCAGGAGGTTTCATTGGCTGCATTAAAGCACAAATTCGATTTATCCGTTGGTGATATGCTCGTTGCGAACCCAGCCTTACCGGCTGACGGGCCGATGGAGCCTTTATCTAAAGCTGTTCTTGTCGTTACAAACTATTATCCGGACGAAGGTCTGGTCGAGGCCGTTAATATTACACGCCCCGACGCGGATTATGCGGCCGAAATCGAACATGAAATGATCGATGGAGGGATTTCCGGGGAATGTTTCACTGCATCCAAGGTGTTCAAGGGAGGACCTCAAGCAGGAAGCCTTACTGTCGTCGAGGCGGCCGAGTATGATGTGATGACTGGTGATATGGGTGCTGAGGAACGCACGCTATACGCGCTGCAGCTCGCCACACAGGAGACGGCTGCGGCTTTTCCGCATTTTGATCGTATTTTCGCAGCTGATGGGGCTTTTCGTCCGAGTGCACAAGACCTGCATCGTCAGATAAGCGATAATCTTTGGCGCGTCTTGTCCTATGCCCCTGACATCATATTCGAAACCGCGCCTGAGGACCGCTATTTAAAAGCAGCGCAAGAGGTGGGATGGGACCTGACTGACGGTATGCAATAAAAAAACGCCCGTTTGATCGGGCGTTTTGTTTTTAAGCGCTTGGAAGGGCTTATTTCTTGTCTTCGGCTTCGGCCAGACCGAAATTCCCGAAACGCTTTTCGAATTTGGACAGCTGACCTTTTTCGATCACTTTACCTGTACCACCTTGCCATGCAGGGTGTGTCAAAGGATCAACGTCTAGCTTGATCACATCACCTTCTTTACCATAGGTGCTGCGTGTTGTGTATTCTGTTCCGTCTGTCATTACGACCTTAATGTCGTGATAATCAGGGTGTGTATCGGCTTTCATCATTAACTCCTGAAAGTTCCTCTTGAATTCTGAATGCGTTTTATATCCACTTAACTCCGCAATTACAAGGATTTTTTAGGAGTTTTGGCATGGCCTGGTGGCATCCGCATGAATTTGACGCTCAAAAACCGCATTTGGAAGCCAGAATGCGCGTAATTAAGGCGATACGGGCCTTTTTTGACGATCAGGACTTCTGGGAGGTTGAAACCCCGATTCTTCAGGTCTGTCCGGTTATGGATACGCATATCCATGCTTTTAAGACCGATATTCTGGGCCTCGACCTGAAAAAGGAACGGGAGCTGTATCTCCACACCAGTCCCGAATTCGCCATGAAAAAGCTGATGGTGGCGGGCGTCAAAGACCTCTACCAGATTTGCCATGTGTTCCGTAATGGGGAGGGATCAAAGCTCCATAGCCCCGAATTCACCATGATCGAGTGGTATCGCAGCCATGCTGGCTATGAGGAGATTATGGATGATTGTGTGAATTTGCTGCGGACAACTGCGAAAAAGCTAGGAATTACAGAGTACTCGTTTTCCGGTCACACCGCCGATCCGTTTAAGGATTGGCAGAAAATCAGCGTTACTGAGGCCTTTGAACAATACGCCAATATTGATCTCGCAGCATGCTTGGAGGATCGTGATGCTCTGACCAAAGCCGCGAACGAGCAGGGGATTCGCGTCACCGATAAGGATAACTGGGATGATTTATTTCATGCTGTCATGGCGGAGAAGATCGAACCGCATCTGGGTATGGATGTCCCGACGATTCTATACGATTACCCTGCAAGTATGGCGTCTCTATCCCGCAGAAAGCCCGATGACCCACGTTTTGCCGAACGGTTTGAGCTCTATGTCTGCGGCGTGGAGCTCGCGAATGCGTTCGGAGAGCTTACGGACGCGAAGGAACAACGGACCCGCTTTATCGAGGAAATGGACATCAAGGAAAAGCTCTACGGCGAACGCTATCCGATTGATGAGGAGTTTCTCGAGGCTCTCGAATACGGTCTGCCGGAAAGCGGCGGTATCGCTCTGGGCATTGATCGCCTCGTTATGCTCGCAAGCGGCGCGGATGATATAGAGCAAGTCCTCTGGACCGGAAAGCCCTAACGATCGTTCGCGGGGCAAGGATTACGTTCGACATTGGTCGGATAGCTCGTAATCACGCGGTTTTCTTCACGGTCCACAACCACGCGGACTTTAACACCACTTACCAGCTCCTCAGTAACGTAGTAGCCGTTATCCTCTTGTCTCCAATCAGCATTATCGTTCGCGGCAATCTTCTTGGTTGTCGCGATAATGCGCTCGTCATCCCAATCTGTCGGAAACTCTGATTTGCAGGGCATATCGCTGTAATGTGCATGGCGATTGAGGATGTGCTGTGTATCTACTTTTATCGTTTGTTCACGAACCTCTGCAGTGTTCTCGGGCAGTTTTTTAGTTTGCACAACACCATAGGTGTGAATAACCGCGAGCAGAAAAAGCCCGGTGATCAGGTATTTGTAGGATTTCCGGTGCGTGCTCGTGACGCTAGGCCGCCTGAGTTGTTGCTTCATCGCCCATCGAGGCCTGATAGATTTTGTCGATCGCGTTTTGCAGGGCCGCGTTGAACTCATCATCACTTTGATCTGCACGCAAATCATTGGTCAAAGCGCGTGAGAAGCTGGCGACCATGCCGTCATTCTGCTTCAAGCGTCTGCATGCCTCGGTCAAGTCGTATCCACCCGAAAGCGCCACAACAAGCATTACGTTCTTATGCTCAACCAGCTCTTTGAAGAAGTTCGGCTTTTCTGGGAGTGTGAGCTTCAACATCACCTGATAATCGTCACCAAGACCATCAAGCTGTTTGAGGATCTCGGCTTTCATGATCTCTTCGCATTCGGCCTTATCACCGGCATTGATATTCACTTCCGGCTCGATAATCGGCACCATGCCGTGCTTTAAAACAATATTGCCAATCTCGAATTGTTGGCGGACAACTTCTGCAATACCTTCGGCGGAAGCTTTGTGAATGCAGGAACGCATCTTTGTACCAAAGATACCTTTAGCTTTGCCGCGCTGTAGGAGCTCCTCCAGAGTAGGCATTGGCTTCATAACCTGAACGCCGTTTTCTTCGTCGGCTAGACCCTTATCGATTTTCAGGAATGGAACCACGCCGAGTTCCTCCCAAAGATATTGGGCTGTCGGTTTGCCTTCCACATCACCATCCATCGTCTTTTCAAAAAGAATCGCACCGATGATCTTGTCGCCATTGAAGGGAGGGGCGGTGATAATGCGTGTGCGCATCTCATGCACTTTCGCAAACATCTCGTCCTCGTTGGAGTATTCACTCTCATCAACACCGTAGTTCTTCAGTGCTTTCGGTGTAGAACCGCCACTTTGATCGAGGGCTGCAATAAAACCGTTAGCAGATGAAATCTTGGCGCGTTGTTCTTGGTTCGACATAGAGTATTCCTTGAGATTCAGACATAAAAAAATTGGCTACACCTCAATGGTATAGCCAATCTTTAAATTCTTAACAAGTGCTGAGACTTAGATTTCAACCGTGTTTGCAGGTTGTGCCGAGCCAAGGTCGATAAACGGTGTTGCCACACGGATTTCCTGACCGGCAGAAGCGGTAGGAGCAAAGACCTCAGCCGCGCCAACTTCCAATCTGTCGGCAGCGTCAGCATACATTTGTGCGATAACAGGATCAAAGCCTGCTTCTGTATCGCCGATACCAAGTGACGCAAGGCGTCCTCTGATCTTGCTATCTAATGTATCTTCTAGTCCTAGTAACTCAGGTGGCATCAGTTTTTCCTCGTACTGTTCCTTCTTCAATCAACTTATTGACAACTCTGTTCTTCGTTGCAGCAGAGCTCTCATACAATTTATCAATCAATTCCTGTTTTGTCGCCCTTTTTTTATCATACAACGTCGCAATGACCTTAGCATCTCGCAATGTGGCCTTCTGCTGGTTGATGACTTCTTCAAAAAGGTCGATAAAACCTTGCAGTTTTTCGTGCTCTCCATCGAAGTAGCCGAGCGCTGCGTTTAAACCTTGTTTCGAATAGCCGCAAATCTCAATACGCTTTGCACGGCCATCATCTTCACAATCTTGAACGCGTATACAGCCATAATCAAATAACCAGTCTGTTTCGCGCTTTACCGTAGATTTATCAAGATTTAACCGTTCCATAATTCCGGCTTGTGTTGTGCCGGGGTACTGGTCAATGTCTGTCAAAATCGAAGCGCGACGCATAGAGGAGGATGATTCGTTCCCCAAAGCTTCAACCAGATGATCAATAATCATACAGGCTTTCTGACCTTCAGTGGTCATTGCACGCTTGGCAAGATTTGTAACCATACTTAGTTATAACAAATAAGCGGGTGCTAATTCAAGAAAATTTTTACGAAAAATTAATAATTTTAGTGTTTAACGCTATAAATTATAGCTTAAAAGCAGTTTTTTAACATATTCAGGGTTGATTACGTTAATACAACTAAAAAGCCGGCCTGGGGGCTAGATCCCAGACCGGCTTTGCCACGGAGAACGGTTTAGACTTACGAATATGCAAATCTGCACAGTCCGAGTCAACACAAAAATGAAAAAAGTTGAATTTTTTTTGTATTAATAGCCGACCGCGTGCATTTTTAGTGCTGTATCGAGCATTCTGCAGGAGAATCCCCACTCATTATCATACCAAGCCATAACACGAACAAAGTCACCTTCGATGACTTTTGTGCCGTTCAAATCGAACATGGCGGAGTGTGGGTCATGGTTGAAGTCGGAGGATACACAAGGGTCATCAAATACCCCCAGAATGCCTTTTAGCTGTCCGTTCGCATATTCTGTGACAGCGGCGTTGATTTCCTCAACACTTGTTTTCTTGCTTGGCTGGAATTTGAAATCAACAAGCGACACGTTTGGAGTGGGCACACGAATCGATACACCATCCAATTTACCATTAAGCTCGGGCAGGACGAGGCCAACGGCTTTCGCTGCACCCGTAGATGTCGGGATAGCGTTCATAGCTGCGGCGCGTGCACGGTATGGGTCCTTATGTGAGGCATCGACAGTATTTTGGTCGCCTGTATATGCGTGGATAGTGGTCATAAAGCCTTTTTCGATACCTACGGATTCGTTCAAAGCATAAGCAACAGGTGCAAGGCAATTTGTCGTACAAGATGCGTTGGATACAATCTTGTGCTCTTTTTCGATCTTGTCGTGGTTAACGCCGTAAACGACCGTAATATCTTCTTCATCGGCCGGGGCAGAGATCAAAACTTTTTTTGCGCCAGAGGCCATATGCAAACCGGCACCTTCACGATCTTTGAATTTTCCGGTGCATTCCATCAGAATATCTACACCTTCGGAGCCCCAATCTATGTTCTTTGGGTCACGATTGCGGAAACGGGTTAAACGCTTGCCGTCAATATATATAGAGTCTTCGTCGCGCTTCTCGACTTCAAATGGAGCGCGCCCATGGACAGAGTCGTATTTGAGAAGGGGAAAGAAATTACCACCGGGATCATTAACCGCGACAAGTTCGACGTCATCGCGCCCTGATTCGATAATTGCTCTGGCGACCAATCGGCCGATGCGTCCAAAACCGTTAATGGCAACACGCATGGTCATAGTTTACTACTCCTTATTATTTATGATTTTTGATCTAATCTATGTTGTGCGGCTTCGACGATTGCTTTCGTCGTAATACCGAAATGCTCGAAAAGCTGATCTGCCGTAGCAGACGCGCCAAAGCTGTTCATACCGATAAAGGTTGCATGCCCACCGATGATACGGTCCCATCCTTGGCGGACACCTGCCTCAATTGCGATCTTCACGCTCTTGTTACATACAAGGCTCTGGAAATATTCACCCGGCTGCTCAAACAACAATTCCATACACGGCACGGATACAACCCGCACATCAGCATCCAGCTGCTCTGCCGCCTCTAAAGCAAGGTGCACTTCAGAACCTGACGCGAATAAGGTCACATCCGGCTCACCGTCACTGTCTTTTAATATGTACGCCCCTTTGGAAACCATGTTGTCCTTGCGTGCATCGTTGACTGTCGGAATTCCCTGACGTGTAAGAGCCAGAACGGAAGGGCCGTCCTTGCGGTTCAAAGCGAGTTCCCAACTCTCTGCTGTTTCAATGCCATCACAGGGACGGTAGAGATAGCAGTTAGGAATAGCGCGTATCGCCGCGACATGTTCAACAGGTTGGTGCGTAGGACCATCTTCACCCAGACCGATAGAGTCATGGGTCATGACATGCACGACGCGTTGCTCCATCAAAGCTGCCAGACGAATAGCAGGACGGGAATAGTCAGCAAATTGCAGGAATGTTCCCGCATACGGAATAACTCCACCATGCAGAGCCATACCATTCATAGCCGCAGCCATACCGTGCTCACGAACACCATAGTTAACGTAGTTGCCGTCGTAGTTTTTGGCATCAACGACAACCGAGTCAGACGTCTTTGTGTTGTTCGATCCGGTTAGGTCAGCTGAGCCGCCTACGAGTTCTTTCACGGTAGGAATAAGTTTCGCTAAGACCTTACCTGAAGATTTGCGTGTAGCGTCTTTTGGTTTATCCGCAGCAATCTCTTCTTTTAATTGTTGAATAAGAGGCTGGATCTGCGGCGCCATGTCGAGTGCGATCGCAGCAAGCAGTTCGTCTTTCTGATCGGCACTGTTTACTGTGTTCTTCCAAGCATGCGTGGCATCGCGTCCGCGCTCACCAACTGAACGCCAGTCCGCTAGAATTTCTTCAGGGATTTCAAACGGCGCATGTGGCCAATCCAGATTTTTACGTGCCCCTGCAATCTCATCATCATTCGTGATGGCACCATGAGCGGATGGTTGAGATTCCTGAGTAGGGCAACCGAAACCAATCTTGGTTTTACAGGCAATCAATGTAGGCTTATCGGATTTTTGTGCCTTGATGATCGCAGCTTCAATTTCTGCAGCGCTGTGCCCGTCAATTGCATCTGTGTTCCAGCCATAGGCTTCGAAGCGTTTACGCGTATCGTCGGCAAAGGTAATGTCGATCGTACCGTCAATGGTCACATTGTTGTCATCGTAAAATACAATCAGCTTGTTCAGCTTAAGGTGACCAGCCAGAGAACATGCCTCGTGGCTGATGCCTTCCATCAAACATCCGTCACCCGTAAACACATATGTATAGTGATTAACAAGGTCATCACCGAAACGTGCGTTTAGAATGCGTTCTGCCAAAGCAAAACCGACGGAATTTGAAATACCTTGGCCAAGCGGGCCAGTCGTTGTTTCGATACCCGCATCAAAATCCACCTCCGGGTGACCGGGAGTGTGTGAACCGAGCTGACGGAAATTCTTGATTTCATCAAGCGTGATTTTTTCGAAACCGGTTAGATATGCCAGAGAGTACGGCAGCATAGAGCCGTGCCCATTTGAAAAAATGACCCGGTCACGGTTAAACCATGTCGGGTCTTTTGGGTTGAATTGCAAAAATTTCGAATACAGCACCGTGGCAATATCGGCCATACCCATCGGCATTCCCGAGTGACCGGAGTTCGCCGCCTTGATTGCATCAAGGGTCAAGAATCGAATGGCATCAGCCATTTTTTTGAGTTGGGCTTCGGAAAGGGGGGCGGTGTTAGTGTCATTCACGGCAGCGGCCTGTGTCATCGAACATACTCTCATATAGTTTAAAACAAGCGTACAATGCCGATTACAATGCATAAGGTCAAGATGGGCGCGTGCGAATCTCCTGTGGTTTAAGTGTAGAAAATACCGAACGATGCTTGACGTTGAAATTCGTCGCCTGCTAGCGTTACTAAATTCAACACAACGTATTTTTAATGAGAGGTGCACCTTGTCCGTAATTCTTGATGCTTTGGTTAAACTGGAAGAATCACTTGATGGCCTCGAGAGCACTGTTGTTCAGCTCGAAAGTAGCCTTCAGGGTCAGCAGCGCGATATGTTCGGAGCCCCGCAAGCGGCGGCGAATACAAATGGCGTGGACAAGCAGGCTGTTGTTGAGAAGTTGGACCAGATCATTGAACAAGCCGAAGGCGTATTAAAAGAAGCGAGCGCATAACATGGCCGAAGTAAATATCACCATCAACGGACGTAGTTTTGGTATTTTCTGTGAAGACGGGCAGGAACAGCGCGTCACAGATTTAAGCCAGTATGTTGACGGCCGCCTGAAAGATATTGCCCAAGCTGGTGCTGCGACGAATGAATCGCACCTATTGGTCCTGACATCGTTGCTTCTTGCTGATGAGATATACGATCTGCGCAACGAAGTCGGTACAGCCAACGCCAATGTACAGCAGGTACAAGCCAATCAAACCGACGAAGCAGCCGTTGCGCATGCGATTGAAGACCTTGCAACACGTATCGAGCGAATCGCTTCTCGTATCCAATCCGCATAATTTTCTTGATAATTAGTCCGAAAACACCACATATATCCCATCGGGTTAGCTGCGGTGTGCGTGATACACAAATTTTATCCCGGAGGCCGATGCTTTTCGCATAGGGAGCTGTCCCTGACCTTATCCACTCTCCTTGCATTGGGGATTTGGTTATTCACGGCGCCCACCTGGTTACCAGGGCCCCATGCGGATATCAACGTTGTACACGGCACTTGCGGCGCCCACCTCTTCACGTTATTCATCAATCATGTCTGAACAAAAAGCCGCCTTGCGCGAACAAGCGCGCCAACATAGAGAAATGACCGATATTCGCGGTGAAGATGTCGAAGCCGCGACGCCGCTATTTTTCGACACAATTCAGCCTAAGCAAGAACATGTGATTGCCGCATACTGGCCGAAGGGGCGGGAATTCGACCCGACGCATATTCTCGAAACCGCACTGTCTAAGGGGTATATTTGCGCACTTCCAAAAGTAGAAACGGACGGGCGGATTTTGAAGTTCGTTAAGTGGGATCAATCTGTCGAACTGAAAAAAGGTGCTTACGGCATCATGGAACCCGACAGTGAAGAGTATATTGAGCCGGATATCTTTATCGTGCCGATGCTGTCCTTTGACCGTAAAGGATATCGTCTGGGGCAGGGGGGCGGTTATTATGACGCGACGCTTGCCTATTATCGTGATATGAAAGACATCACTGCTATCGGTATCGGTTACGCCCATCAGGCCGTGCTTTTCACGTTGCCCGTTGAAGACCACGACCAGAAGATGGATTATATTTTAACGCCGCAAGGCATTATAGATCATACGGAATAGATCATGCGCATCGTTTTTATCGGAGATATTTTTGGACGCTCGGGACGCGAAGCCCTTGAAAAATATTTGCCGAAAATCAGAGCTGAATTAAAACCCGACATCGTCATCGTCAATGGAGAGAACGCCGCAAACGGCGCGGGGATCACCGAAAAAATCTGTAAGCAGTTCTATGAATACGGTGTCGATGTCATCACTACCGGGAACCATGTTTGGGACCAACGGGAGATTATCCCCTACATCGCGCGTGATAAAACGTTGCTGCGCCCGATCAACTTCCCGCACGGTACGCCGGGCTACGGCACATATAAATTCAAACTGACCGATGGCCGCACAATTCTGGTCGTAAATGCTATGGCTCGTCTCTTTATGGATCCGCTTGATGATCCGTTTAAGGCTATGCGCGATGTGTTGGAAAAGGAAAAGCTTGGCAAGACCTGTGACGCAATCTTCGTCGATTTTCATGGAGAAACAACGTCAGAGAAAATGTCGCTCGCGCATCATCTGGATGGTCGTATCACCGCTTTGGTGGGTACACACACGCACATCCCGACTGCTGACTGCCATGTCCTTGAAAATGGAACGGCTTACCAGACTGACGCAGGTATGACCGGAGACTTTGATAGTGTCATCGGAGTGCAAAAAGAAATTGCGATGCACCGTTTTGTAAAAAAGATGCCCGGCGAACGGATGCGCCCTGCAAAAGGCAAGGCAACATTGTGCGGATGTTTGATTGTCTCCAACGACAAAACAGGTAAGGCGCAATCCATCGAACCGATCCGTTTGGGCGGCATTCTGCATCAAACCATGCCTGAAATTAGCGAGTAATAGTAAGCGTTTACACCATATTTTTTGACATAATATTAGCGTAATGCTAATTTCTATGCTCACAAAACGGAGAAAACGATGGTTGATAGGGCAATCCTGAACGCAGGTAATGCAGAAACGCGAACTCAAGAAATGATTGCAGCATATGCGGCAAGAATAGAAGAAATTCGTACTGAAAATGATCGTGTTGGTAAGCCAACCGATTTATCAGATATCACATCTCTTAAGGATTCAGGGCATTTAGGCGCACGCAACTTTATCGAGGCTGACGGTCTGCTTTATCGTACATTAACGCGTGCTGACATTTATGGTGTCCCTGATCGTTTTGATTGTGATGAGCACCATGCGCGTTTAGATCATATAGGCACTTTTGCGGGTAACAATTCCGTTCTTGCTGTCATCGATTCAACAGGTCGTTACATGATGGCCAGAAATACTGCGGAAAACAGAGCGTTCCTCGAAGAGCAGGGTTACAAAGACGTTGATCGTAATTTTCCGGTCTATTTCAGTAATGCTGAAATCCCGCTTGGTTATGCCGCGGGCGGTCAGACCGTGATCAGTTTCAATGTGCACAGGGAAGTAGCCGCAACGCTTGGGCGTCAACCATACGACCCGGCTGTGTTCCAAAGCGCATTGCCTCAAGGTCAGGAAGCACCTGA
>CAZLTT010000062.1:9992-11401 GCA_964562515.1 uncultured Micavibrio sp. | reverse complement strand
ATTTTCGGTAAACACGCGCTTGCCATTAAAAAAGGTGAGTTGGCAGTCGGTCTAAAAGGTTCTAGTATTGTGAAATACGAAATCAATAAAGACACGGCCATCCGAGATTAGATGAAAAAACTTCTGCTCCTTCGTCATGCCCAAGCGCTGCCTGCCACTGCGGCAGTTCAGGATTTTGACCGTGCCTTGAGCCCGAAGGGTAAGGAAGATGCGCGGAAACTGGGCGAAGTTCTGAGCGGACAGAAACTGACCATCGGGCTGATCAAATCTTCCTCCGCAAAACGCACACAAGAAACCACCGCCTGTGTCTGCGAAGGTTTGGGACAGCAAATTCACGCAGAATATTCCAAATCGATTTACAGCGCCGGAACAGGTGAGCTGTTCGCGAGTATTCAGGATACGGACGACACGATCGAGACCTTGATGATTGTCGGCCATAACCCGACGATATACGAACTTGTTTCGAAGCTTGCGGCCAATGGCAGTAACGCGGTGTTCGACAGTTTGGCACACGGATATGCGCCAGCGACATTGACCATCATTGAAACGCATTGCGATAAATGGGCAGATATCGACCCCGATCAATGTGAAGCCAAAGCCGTATTTGACCCATCGGATTATAACGCGCCGGAACGTCCCACACGGTGGATGTAATTTAATTAATCTTCGTGAATTGCCATCAGAACCTGACGCATCAGGGGGATTGATATGCCCTTTTTGCGGGCATAGGCCATAGAGTCGGCACGCTCTACGATTTCCTTTGCTGCTGCGAATGACCGTTCCATGCGCGGCAGAATATAAGCGATCACTTCCTGCCCGATTGCCAATTGTCGGTCGCTAAACAGTTTGATCAGAATTGACCCGAGCAGCATGTCATCAGGGGCCTTGATCATCGCATGCGGGGCAGCCCGAAAACGTGAAGCCAGATCGGCAATGACAAAGTCGGCGGCGTTCGGCGGCATGCGCGTTGTTACCAGAAAGCTCCGCTGTTCTTCTTTCATGATGTTGTATAGGTGAAACAAGGTCGTTTCCGCCTCCCGCTCACCGATCCAAAGATCAATACCGTCAATAACGACGTAATCACCGCTATCGGCTATATCTTTGGCGCTCATGCGCATGAGGTCTTCGGGAGAGATGACGGCGGCTTCGGATTTATCCGCCCAGACAGCAGACAGGTGCGACTTGCCGCTTGCCGCAGGGCCGCTGATAACCAACAAGGGTGCGGGCCAGTCCGGCCAGCGATCAATCCATGCCACCGCGTCCTGATTACTCGGCCCGATTAAAAAATCTTCCCGACCCAACGCGGGACGCAAAGACAAATCGAGCGGAAGTTGCTGCACGGGCTTATTCATGATTTAAGCCTCAGCCGTTTTTGGTTTGGCTTTTGACTTGGTTTTAGGTTTTTTAGC
>CAZLTT010000062.1:0-9892 GCA_964562515.1 uncultured Micavibrio sp. | reverse complement strand
TTTTTAGCTGACCCTTCATAGAAAGGGCTGGCCTTGTATTTCTTGATTGCAAAGGCGAGCAAAACACCCGCGGCGGCCGCGAGAGGTACAGCCAACAACATGCCGAGAACACCGAACAACGCGCCACCGGCCATCAGCGCAAAGAACACCCACAGCGGATGCAGACCGACGCTGTCGCCGACGATTTTGGGACTGAGGATATTGCCCTCGATCAGTTGTCCGGCCAAAAAGATGCCGCCGATAATACCGACGAACACGATGTCTCCACTCTGGAACCACGCGACACCGACACTGACGAGCAAGCCGACAGTCGAGCCGACCATCGGGATAATTGAAATCAGGCCGGAGATCAGGCCGATCAGAAACCCGTATTTAAGCCCAGCGATACTCAACGCGATGGCATAAGAGATAGCCAGAATAAAAGCGATAGAGATTTGCCCGCGGACAAAACCGGCGATTTTTTCATCAATCTGCTTAAGGAGATTGAGGATGGTATCCTTATGGTCACGCGGCATTAAGCCCTTGGCCCATGTCGTAATTTTGTCCCATTCCTTCATCATGAAATATGTGACGATGGGCGTAAGCACGAGGATAGACAGCATATTAACTGCCGCCTGCCCGCTTGCCGCCAAATGGCTCAAAATCTGTTTTGTCACTTGTGCCGCCGTGCCGACATGGGAGGACAGCAACGCCTTAATGTCGACCTCTTCGCCCTCACCGATCAGGCCCATGACCTGAACTGTGTAAGGTTCTAGCCATGTCATGGCAGAGTCAAAATATTTCGGCACATCTTCGGCGAACTGGACCCCTTGTTTGTATAAGACGGGTATCAGGATCGCCAAGAACAAGGCAACGAATATAAAGAATACTGAAGAGAGGATAAGTGCTGCGGGCCCGCGCTTTATTTTGACCTTACCCAGAGCACCAACCAACGGATTGAGCAAATAAGCGATAGCCATACCCAGTACGAATGGCATCAATACAGCTTTAAAGAGATACACAAACCCCAACAGGCCGAGGAAGGCCAGAGACCAGAACAAAGCTTGGTTACGCACAGTCATACTTTGCTCTCTTTTCTAAAACTCTGACTTGTAGTGTGTTTGCGGCGTCGGGGGGGTTGCCTTGTTCGGAAGCGTTGTATTTGCTCTGCCTGCTTGCGGGCGGATCATATTCTGTCTTGAACCGCCGATCACGCTTCGGGAACTGCGCAATTCATAAATCGCACTGGCCGATCCTTTTTGACCGAAATAGCCTTCGAGCAGTCCTTGAGAGTAATCGGCATTCAGCCCCGTATTGCCCGAAGCGTTTTGGACGCGTGGTTGTTCGAGCAGAAGATCTGCTTGCTGCAAGGCCAGTCGCAAACGGTCCAATGTTCCTTCATATTGAATTTCAATATAGGCATCTCTCGGCGACAGTGCTTTTAGCTCTATGTTTTTAACGCCGCGTGCGCGGGAGAGGCTGCGTTGATATCCCGTCCATTCCTGCAATGATACAAAACTCATATGGGCCTGAATGACGCTGACTTGCGATGTATCGACAACGGTCTTCTTCTTCCAATCCTGACGCAAGGCATCTTTAACCTTGGTCACCGCACGTGCGTATAGCTGCGGCTCAGATTGGTTAGGCAGCGCGCGCTCCAGTATTTGATGCACATATTCAGGGCGTGCACGGTCGGTACGGTATAATTGAACACTTAAGCCCGTCCCCTCTTTTTGCGCGATCGCAATCACGGCTTCACTCGCGCCATAACGGTCTACGAGCGAGGCTAAATTACGCGGAGAATAAGTCAGTGCTTCGTCTTCACCGATATCCGAAACATCGGAAACATCGCCAACGGGGACCACCAAAGGCACAAGTCCGTTGGCAAGGTTTGCATTTGACGCCCATGCATCCATCCATGGATTACTGTCCCATAATTGTGGACCGCTGACCGTATCAAGGAACGGCAGCACCAGAATCGGGCGGCTCGGGATATCGGTATATTGCTGATTTTTACCGGAAAAATATTTCCGTACGGCATTATCGCGAAATCTGAATGTATAAGTTCCGATATAGCGTTTGGCCGATAATTTTTCATCTTTAACTTCATAGTCCTGAACTAGCGACGAAATCGTCTGTACCGGTAAATTACGGTAATCCGCCGGTTGCGGTGCGGACAGCATTCGTTTTGTCAGCTCTTCAAACGCAAGAAACTGTGCCTCTTCGAAGGCCTGCTGCCGGGCTTCCAATGCATTTGCTGCCGTAACATCAACCTGCACGTTTTCCACGGTAAAAAGCGAACTTGCCGCGGTCGCTGCGGAATAGCCGCTGCCGCATGCGATCATGATCATTGTGATCAGGAGCGTTTTGATAAAGGTTTTGTTGACTAAACTCATCGAACAGCCTTATCTGTTGAGCGCATTCAGGTTTAAAGGGTTTATACTTCATGTTATAAGCACCTGTTTTGTAAATTTGAAGGGTTATAACGGCCTGCACGCCAAAAAACTGCCTATAAAAGAATTACAGAAGAGTGAAAAATGAGTGAGAGCGCTTACAAAGACGCAGGTGTAGATATCGAGGCCGCCGCCGAGTTGGTCGAACAAATCAAGCCGCATATCAAGAAAACACACCGCAGCGGCGTGATGAGCGGCATTGGTGGATTCGGGGCGCTGTTTGACCTCAAAGACACAGGCTATAGCGACCCTGTTCTGGTCTCCGGTACGGACGGGGTCGGCACCAAAATCAAAATTGCGATCGATTCCGGCATTCACGATACGATTGGTATTGATGCTGTTGCGATGTGTGTGAACGATGTTGTTGTGCAAGGTGCGGAGCCTTTATTCTTCCTCGATTATTTCGCGACCGGAAAGCTTGAAAACAATGTTGCCGAAAATGTGATTAAAGGCGTAGCCAAGGGCTGTGAGCTTGCAGGATGTGCATTGATCGGCGGAGAAACGGCGGAAATGCCCGGATTATACGCGGATGGTGATTACGACCTCGCGGGCTTTACAGTCGGGGCCGTCGAACGGAAAGACTTGCTGACGGGTGCGCGCATTGAAGAGGGTGATATCATCCTCGGCCTCGCATCAAGCGGTTTGCATTCCAACGGGTTTTCCCTCGTCCGCAAACTTGTCGAAACAACACAGGGTTCGGATTATTCAAAAGAAGCACCATTTGCTAAGGGAAAGAGCATCGCCGAAGCCTTGCTTACACCGACCCGTATTTACGTGAAAACGATTCTGGACGCTCTGAATATTCATGACGATCAGGGCCTGAGCGCCATAACAGGTCTCGCGCACATTACCGGCGGCGGCCTCGATGAAAATGTTCCGCGTGTCATTCCTGAAGGCTTATGTGCACGTATCGATTGCTCTTCATGGGAATTGCCACCCGTTTTCAAATGGCTGATCGAAGTCGGTAACTTAAAGCCTTCCGATATGGCGACCACCCTGAACGCCGGAATAGGTATGGTTGTAATTGCGAAAGCGGGCAGTGAAGACGCACTGATCGAAAAGTTCGAATCTCATGGCGAGACCGTTTACACGCTAGGCCGTATTGAAAAAGGCGAGCAAAAGGTCGCGCTTGATAACGCAGAGACAAGTTGGGCGTAATCCGATGGACCGTCTCAACCTCGCAGTTCTTATCTCCGGCAGCGGCAGTAACCTTCAGGCATTAATTGATGCCTGTGCCAATAGCGACTTCCCTGCGCAGATTGTGCTCGTAATTTCGAATAACCCCGATGCCTATGGCTTACAGCGAGCCCGGGATGCAGGGATAAAAACAGCCATTATCAATCACAAGGATTTTGACAATCGCGCAGCATTTGAAGACGAAATTCAGGCTGCACTCGACAAGCAACCGATCGATTTGATTTGCCTGGCAGGATTTATGCGCATCCTAACGGTCGGTTTTGTCGAGAAGTGGCCGCAGCGTATCTTGAATACGCATCCATCGCTGTTGCCGAAGTTTGGCGGCGAAGGGATGTACGGGCATCACGTTCATCAAGCCGTGATTGACGCGGGAGAGGCTGAATCCGGTTGTAGCATCCATTACGTGATCCCCGAAGTCGACCAAGGCCCCGTGATTATCCAGAAAACTGTTAAGGTTATGCCCGAAGACACGGCCGAAACCCTCGCAGAGCGTGTAATCGCACGCGAACATATCGCATATCCGGAGGCTGTACGCCTTTTGGCAGATGAAAAGTTGAAAAAGCGGGCTTGATATTCCGCAGCAGTTACAGTTAAATCTAGAAAATTTTTGAGGAAATTATGGGTTCAAACACACCAGTCGAAGACGATCCGGAACAACTCGCAGCTGCTGAAAAGCTATGGAACTCCTTTACTGTAGGTAGTAAGTGGAGCATCATTTTGATTGCTGTTGTACTCGCGGGTTTGCTTGTCGCATTCGTCCCTATGGGCTAACCCCCTTAATTTAAACGCAATCCTGAGCAAAAATTCGTACTTTCGCCGTATTTTTTAACGGAGTTTCCGCTATACTGTAGGTTGACGTGTTGCAACCAGACGATAATCCATGGCGCGAAAAATCAAATTTCCAAGACTGACTGCCCTGATCTTTGCTCTGGGCGTACTGTCCATGGTTGCGGCCATTTGGCCAAGCTCGTCCGATGCCCAGGTCACCAGATCCGCCCGTGTTGAGCTTACAAGCAATACGCAGCGGGCATTCATCGGAAATTACACATACATCACAACAGATTCAGGCAGCGCATTTACCTCCGAGGATATTGTTTACCGACACGAAAACAATCAACGAGGGGAAGAAGGACAGTCTTCGATACTGAACTTCTCGCCGAATGCGTCTAAAAGTTGGATGGTTTTTTCCGTCACCAATTCATCAAGTCATAAAAACTGGATATTGAATTTCGGAAACATATTTGACGGGCGCTTCGGATTTATTGAGGGACTGTCCGTGCGCGATGTTAGCCGCGGAGTTACCTTGTTCGAGTTCAACATGAATGAAGAAGGCGGCGGTATTTTTACCGCCCTCGCCCACCCTCAGGATATCCCTATCATTATCGACGAAGGGCAAACACAGTTAATCGTTGCGGAGATCATTCACAAGCAAAGCCTCGTCAACACGCTTGCCCCGTCTTTAACCAAGGCCAATTCCGGTGCAATGGTCTGGCGATCCGATATTAATATAGAGAATACGTTCTGGTTGGTGGCCTTAACACTGATCGGGTTTTTCCTTGCGCTTGCTCTTGTACAGCAATCCTACGACTTTATTTATCTGATCGGTTACTTTGGAGCATACAGCCTGATGTTCTATGTGATGGAAAACGGGCTGTTTATGGCAGGCGGAATTAGCCATGTGCTTGCATCGTTTCTCGCCATTGCCCCGACACTGATTGCAGTCGGGATCAGCCTGCGCTTTCTTGATCTGTCCATCGGACAGGACCTTATAAAAGCATCCTTGTTTTTAAGTCTGGGTCTCGTCTTTTTCGGCTTTTTGCTTGGGGCCGTTGTAGGGGCATCATGGGGCGGGCTTGATAAGTATCTTATCTTTATTCCGCTAATCCTAACTCATGCCTATATGTGCTTGTTAAGCTTTTCTCTTTCCGAAGAGCGGCATGGTGCCCTGTTTTTCTGTGGTGCGTGGTTCTGCGGCGCATTGGCGCATCTTGCCTTGTTTGTGGTCAGCATCAACGCGCTTATGTCTTCCGCACTAATGCTTTCCGTATATTGGGGCGCGTTACTGCCGCAATCTGCTTTTCTCATTCTTGCTGCCTTGAATTACGTACGCATGTCGATGAGAGAGGAGCTGTCCTCCGTTGCGCGTGAAAACAGGGCCGCGCAATCGCTCGCGCGTATCAAGCAATCCAGAGAATCTGCAGACCAAGCCCGCCTACTCCGCGTTATCGAACGCGAACGGGAATTAATGGCCGATCTGCGGGAAAGAGAAATGCAGCGCACACAGGAAATGCGTAAAGCCAAGGAAGCCGCCGATGAAGCCAACCGTGCCAAGTCTGCTTTCCTTGCCGTTGTCAGTCACGAAATCCGCACCCCTATGAACGGCATTATGGGCATGCTTCGTCTGTTGCAGGATACAAAGATGACGAAGGAGCAAAATGAGTATGTCGGTGCGATACAGAATTCCGGCGACACGATGCTTGCTCTGCTTAATGACATTCTGGACTTTGAGAAAATCGAAAGCGGAAATATGGAGATCGAGATTATCGATTTCGATTTCATCAAAGTTGTCGAAGGTGTTGTAACTCTCATGTCCGGTCACGCTGCTGACAAAGGCGTAACCTTAAAGTCAGACATATCACCGACATTCCCGCACTCACTGAAAGGGGACCCGACACGTCTGCGTCAGGTCTTGCTGAATCTGGTCAGTAACGCAGTCAAGTTCACAACTGACGGTACGGTCACGCTTATCCTAAAAGATGAGCCTGTGTTGGACGAAACCGGCCAAGCCAAAGGTTATGAGGTTTATTGCGGTATTAAGGATACCGGTATCGGTATCTCGGAAGAAGCGCAGAAGAACCTGTTTAATCCATTTACACAGGCGGAAAAGAGCACGACCCGTAAATATGGCGGGACCGGTTTGGGCCTCGCGATTTGCCGTTCTCTAATCGATGCTATGGGCGGAGAAATTCAGGTAGAGAGTGAAATCGATGTCGGAAGTACGTTCTTCTTCGTCCTCAATATGGATGGCGGCGACAAATCCTTCACCGAAAACGCGTCCGACATCATGTATAACGCCCCGTCGCGTCAGGAAATACCGCCGATGCGGATGCTGGTTATCGACGACAATGAAATGAACCGCCGGGTTCTGGCGGGTTTTCTTGCCAAGGACGCACATAAGCTGACGATGGCAGAGAGTGCGGAAGAAGCGCTCGATATCATTAAGAATAAGCAATATTTTGATGTGATCCTGACCGATATCCGTCTTCAGGGTATGGACGGAAAGGAACTGGCTAAAATTCTGCGTAACTCAGATGATCCGCACACATCCCAGACGCCGATCATTGCGCTGTCCGGTGATGTCAGCGCGGAGGACCGTAAGTCGTTTGAAGACGCAGGTATGAACGGATTTATTCCTAAACCCATCAATCCGCAAACGCTGTTTGAGGTGCTCCTCAGCCTCAGTGAAGACATCGACAGATTGCCGGATATGCCTGAGCCCTCAGAAAAAGCAGAAGAAACCGCTCCGGCGCCAGAAAGCCCAAAAGATGAAGCCGTTGTTGTTGAAGACACACCACAAGAACAAGCTGCTGCTGTGCCCGATACAGGAGATACACCTGATTTGTCCGGTATCCAACTGGCAGGCATGCGCGAGCAGAATACCGACGCAGATGGCGAGGACGATTTGTTAGAAGGCGAAATCCTTGATGTGGACGGAGAAGCTGAAGACGAGAATGAAGAACATGAATTTGGCTTTTCCGAGGTTTCCAGCTTGCAGGCCGCAGCAGCGTCTACACCTGCAGAAACCGCTCCTGTAGAAGAAGTACAACAGGATGATGCAGGAGAGGTAGAGGATGATTCCACACTGTTTGACCCGCAGCTGATTGAAAGTCTGGCGGGCAATCTTCCTAAGGACCAATTTGACGAATTGCTGGACAGTTTTTTGGTCACGACAGACGAATTGGTTCAAAAAATTCAGGACTTAAAAACAAACGACGCCGAGGTTACCGAGGTGCGTGAACGCTCCCATGAGCTAAAAGGCATGGCCGCCAATTTCGGCCTGAACGGTGTGAGTATCGTCTCCGGTGAGATTGAAGAGCACGCCAAGAACGGTAATAAAGAGCGCGCTTTCGAAGCTATAGACAAGCTTGAAAGCATGAACGCAAAAGCACAAGCGGCGCTCAAAAAATGGAGCGCCGCTCAAACGTCTTAATTTTTTATTGGGTGATTAACCGACGATTTCTTCAGCTTTGAAAAAGTAATCGATCTCGATTTTAGCATTTTCCAAGCTGTCAGAACCGTGAACAGAGTTTTCACCGATAGACAGTGCGTATTCTTTACGAATAGTTCCCGCATCCGCTTCTTCCGGGTTTGTCGCGCCCATAACTTCGCGGTTCTTTGCTACGGCGTTTTCACCTTCAAGAACCTGAACAACGACAGGCTCGGATGACATGAACTCAGTCAATTCGCCAAAGAAAGGACGTTCTTTGTGAACAGCGTAGAAACCTTCTGCCTGTTCTTGTGTCATGTGAATGCGTTTCTGAGCAACGATGCGCAAACCCGCTTCCTCGAGTTTTGCGTTGATCGCACCTGTTAGGTTACGACGTGTTGCGTCAGGCTTAATAATAGAAAATGTACGTTCAGTGGCCATTTTAAAATCCTTTTATTCCAAAGTTTGCCGACCTTATAAACGCGTTCCCTGTTTCTATCAACCCCCATTTTTAAGAAGACTATTAATATCAATCCCTTAATTTGCAAAAACTTCGAAATTATGTAATATTAGCAAACTCAAAATTAGTAGGATATTTTGAAAGCAGGGAAAATTGGTACTCGTTATTGATTTTGGAGCGCGTGCTCGTGCTTATCCCGGAGGGGTTCCGAAGACCCAGAGTTCGACGACACCCGAAGGTTTGCAAGAGGACGGCGAGAAAATAGCCAAACTCATCCGGCCAATCGTTTCAGCCATCGCTGAAACGGCTAGTTTTGCAATGCTTTCAAAGGGTCACGTCAACACTATTGAAATGCGTGCCTTTCAGGAAGGCCCTCCCAAAACGATGTTCCGCATGAATGAGAAGGCCCGCGATGAATATGAGGGCAGCTATGTCGATATTCGTGATGCGCGGCGCTGCAGAATGGATTTGCGTGACCCTACGCAAATTGCCGCTTTCTGCGCCACTGTCGACTGGATCAAGAAAGAAGAAGTCCCGCTGCCGCATGGCGCGTTTATATGTATTGCTGAAAACCGCTTTGTACAGCCAACTGACAGCGGTTATTCCTCCCATAAAGCCAATATTGTCGTCCCTATTCCCGATGAACCCGATCGCCATCATATTTTCGAATTGATGACCGTTCACGGTGAATTCGAGCGTATGATTGAGAGCGATAAGAAAAACCGTCTTAGCATGGGCTCTCACGGTGCTTATGACGTGAAAAGAAAGCTAGACGGTATGCTCGCGACGGGACGGTTTGAGCCTGACATGATTAAGTATTACGCAATGGTTGACCGTGTAACGAAGCAAATTCATGCTAAGGCACGACAAGCTTGCGATTTCAGCCAGATTGACTGTTCTCCATTTGAGAAGTTTCTGGCTAATGAAACGCTCGAAGCTTACGAGAAAGCTTTGGGATAATTTGTTTGCATTACGATCATTTTATTATGTATATAGTTTTTAATTTTTACCGGACGATATTTTAATGGCTGATGATACTAAACCATTCCACGAGATTAAGGGCCTCTTTGCTGCGGCCCATGAAAAGCCTGAGCTTTTAGAAGAAGCTCCGGATATTGTGATGTACCGCTTTTACGAAAACGAAATGGCGATTCCCGTAATCATCGGTTTCTGCCGCGCAGACGAAACTGACTTTGAAAGCGAAGACAACCTCATTCCGCTCGTGGCGCAGCGTTTAACACGCGATGAAAGCGGCGAATGGTGTTGGGAAGCAACCAACCCGTCATTCATGCTGAGCACCCTGAACTACGGCGACCCGACGGATATGGCAAAATTCAAAGAAAATGTTAGACTGTTTCTGGAACGCAGGTCGGGTGCTGTAATGGGTCCGCCGCCGCCTCCGGACATTGACGACAACCAATAAAGCTTTCTTTCTCAAATGAGTGACGACGAAAAACCTGTCCTGACAAGTTACAGATATTATCAGATCGGTAGAGTTCTGGTGCGTATAGGTTATACGCAAGACGATGAACCGTTTTTTTCCGAATTTGCCAATCACGAAACCAAGCAAATGGAAATCAACAATAACTACATGCT
>CAZLTT010000061.1:0-11841 GCA_964562515.1 uncultured Micavibrio sp. | reverse complement strand
CCATTTCCTGCCTCAACTGGCTTTCGTAAATTTCACGATCAAGCATCAATTCAATCGCTTTTAGAGCCGCGCTCGTTCTTTGCACGTTCGCAGGCTTATCATACAAATTGGCGTAAAAATCGGGGTTTTGGTAAATCTTCTTAGCCATGATTTCCAACTGCGCGTAGTAACTCATGTGGTTTTGTATACCCAGACCCGTACCCAGATACTCTTCGACGTCCGCTTCGGGAATACCGAGCTCCAAGAGCAGTCGACCGAGATATCGGTAAGTTTCAGGGGAAGCGCCCGCGCCAAAAAATCCGTCGGTACTACCCAAACTTCTCATACCCACAATCGTGTTAAAGGATGTTTCAGCAACGCTTCGTTTTGCCGCAATGGAACGCAACGTCAAGAAAAGGTCCGGCTTGTCATCATCCTTGAGGTTGTCTCGGCTGATGTCGCGGAAGAGAATGTCACTTCCGTAAAGGTTATTACCCAAAGCCTGAATATCAATTTCATCCGGCGTACCGATATCGGTGTGACGCGCTATATCCAGCACGCGTCTGTTTTCGATCGCGCGTGTGTAATCAATGTCGATGTTAATACGGTTTTTATCGCGGTCATATCCGCCCAACCCCGGCCCTGATCCGTCAGGAGCCTCATCCGTCAAACAGACAGGATCAGAAACACCTGCATCATTTGGAACCAAACCTGTGTTAGCAGCATCAAGCCAGTTGTTGTCTTGAGGGTCACAGTAGATATTTCTGAACTGCTCCCAACGTGCGACCTTGTCGTCTTCGGCGTTGTCCGCTGCACCCATATTATACAGACCCAAATGTCTGGCTAACTGTCTTTGGCCCATCGAAATGGCATTGTAGCGTGAAGACAAGTCTGAAAAAGCAAGAGAGCGCACACCTGTACCGAATGTACAAAAGGCCGTGCTCGGTTGGTAATCCTTGTGAGCCTGAACCTGAAGCTCCTGAAACAAACGCTGCGTCTCAAGCTGATGCTTAGCATCCAGAAACGTACCGATAATCATCGTCTGCTGCATTGCCACGGCTGTCATTTGTTCCGTGAATAATTGCAGAGCAGGGATTACCTGCTGTCTTGCGAACGTATCAGTTAGCCAATCCCTGTGTTGATTGAATTCGCTGGCGATATGTTGTGTTACCTGGGGGCGCAGTTGCGTTTCATGGTGGCTGATGATTGTCTGTCGAGGCGGGTTACAGTCAAACGCGTAAGCAGGCAGCGCCGCAGATACGACCAAACCGAAGCTTGCAAAAATTGCGAAGCCCTTCACGGCTTTTTTTCTACCAATTTCAAGAAATCCCTTTAACGCGTCAGATCGGTTTTCCATTCTTCCTACGCTGCCCTATACCTCTAAAAAAATAACCGTCTTCCCTGTAATTCATAAGAATATTACAGAGAAAAAAATAGCTCACTCTTTATAGTGTAACACAGCCAGAAACAAAAAGGCACGTTTCAAAATGTGAAAAAATGAATTGATTTAAATTGCTTGGGTTGTGTCGCGCACCGATTTCGTCCACTATAATTTCTGATTTTGGTGTTTCGTTAAGAAGGCAGCATTTATTTATGGCAGACAAAAAAGCGAAAAAAGCCGCCAAGGGTACGGCAGATAAGGGCGCGCAAGCTGCAGAAGCAGCAGACGCTCAGGAAGACGTTTCCGGTCTGGGGCGGGTTGTTGTTCGAAACGAATTTTATCGTGATGGTTATCGCACACTTTTGCGCCTCACGCTTATTATGTCGATCATAATTGTCGGCCTTATCGGCGCGATGTATTTCGTTATTCAAACCCATCAACCGGAAAACCGTTATTTTGCAACGACTGAAGACGGACGCCTTGTGCCGATGGTTGCTCTGAGTGAGCCAAACCTGAGTACGCCGGCGTTGATGTCATGGGTTGCGCAAGCTGCTACGGAAGTTATGACTTTCGGCTTTAACGACTACCGCCGCCGCCTTCAGGAAGCGTCCCGTAACTTCACCCGCCGTGGTTGGGAGAGTTTTACAGGTGCGCTGGAGAGGTCGCGTATTATCGAGCTTGTAGAAGCCAACCAGCAGGTTTTGACGGCTGCGCCGCAAGGTGCGCCGATTGTGGTGTCCGAAGGTCTTGTGGCCGGGCGATATCAATGGGAAATTCAGATGCCTTTGGTTCTGACATATCAGGCCGGTGCGCGTACGCGAACAGACAGGCTTCTTGTAACAATTGTTGTTGTTAGAGTTCCACGACTAGAAAGTGCAAATGGTGTAGGTATCGAACAATGGGTCGCAGTACCGCGATAGTTCGCAATCTTAACCTGTGCGCAGTTTTAAATTTTTAGCGGTTCGCTAATGACAGAGGTTTTTATATAGGCTTATTATTTAACAAGGTCTTTTTTCGAGAACAGTCGGACAGTATGCGTTTTCACATTTCATCATTCGCGACATCATGTAATTTTATATTCAGAAGTGCCCTTATCGGCTCTGCTGCGGCTGTATTTGCCGTTGCCAATATCGGCCCTTCTCAAGCGCAGCTTCCTGCTCTTCCGGGACAAAGTCCTCCTGAGCTGGATACGAGCGCGCTGCCTGCGGGTGATAATGAAGCCTTCGAATTCGAGAATGATGAAGCTCTCGGTTTTGGCCCTTCCGCAGACGAATTGCAGGAACAGGCCCGTAAGGAAGCGTTTGACGCCGCATTGGAAGGTTTGCTGCCATTGCGCCCCGAAGAAATCAGAACTTTGCTTGAGCGATTTGATCGCACGCAAGAATCCGTTCAGACACCTGTTTACCCAAATCCGAAACCTGAAGTCGTTGTTAAGAATATCTCGCTCGACCCGGGCGCGGAGCCAATTGTTATCAAACTGGCTTATGGTCACGTGACGACAATCAATTTTCTGGACTCCTCAGGTGCTCCATGGCCGGTTCAAACCGTCAGCTGGGCCGGAAATTTTGAAGTTCTGGAAGTTGTTCAGGACCCTGAGAAATTTACACATGTTTTCCGCATTTCACCTCAGTCAGAATATGCTTACGGCAACATGTCGATCACAATGACAGGTCTTATGACTCCTGTGATCATTACATTGGAAACCAATCGCGACGTCGTACATTACCGTGTAGATGCTGTTTTGCCTGACTTCGGGCCATTGGCGGAAGCGCCCATCATCGAGACCGGTATTTCGACAACCGCCGGCGACCAAGATCTCGCTCAAATTCTCCAAGGCAGCATTCCGGGTGAAGCCGTGCGCCTTGATGTAAACGGCGTTGACGGCCGTACATCGGCTTATCGACACAATGGTTTGGTGTATGTTCGTACACCGCTAACCCTACTTTCCCCCGGATGGAACAGCTCTGCGACATCTGCAGACGGTACGCGCGTTTATGAAATTGATGATGCGCCGGTCTTGTTGCTATCCGACAGAGGCAGAATGGTACGCGCCCGACTCTCATCTCGCGGCGATATGTTAGAGGAGTTATTAGATGAGTGATGATCTCGATGATGATCTGAGTATTGACGACTCATTCGACGATTTTGAGAAAAAAGAAGGCGGCGGAACACTTGGTGATCTGTGGCGCGATAATGCGTTGTTCAAGATCGGCGTTATTGCCGGTGCCGGTATTTTCCTCTTTGTACTTATCTCTTTCCTTGGCGGTGGTGATGACGAGCTTGCTCCATCCTCCGTTGGCGCTGCGCCCGAAGTGACTTCAACACCGGGCAGTGAGGGCGCTTCAGAGGTTTACCGCGAAGCTGTCCGTGAAATTAACGAAGCCACTATCGAAGAGGCGTTTGAAACAGGAACAAGTGCGATCCCTGTTCCTATCGAACCTGCTCCGGGTATCGTGACCCTTCCTGATCAGGAAGAAGAAGCGGAAGACCCGCTGCAACGTTGGAGACGTTTGCAAGAAGAGCGTCTTGAAAAAGAATTACAACAGCGCGAAACCGCTGTTCCTGTCGACACAGGTGCGGATGCTGCTCGCTCTGAGGCCATCTCAGCTCTGGCTGAAGCGATGTCTCAGCAAATGCAGTCTATCTTGCAGACACAAAATGAGATCACTGTCTCCCAGACAAATATGACGGACTCAGACTTCCTTGAGACAATGCGTCAAAAGCAACTTGAGGAAGCCGGTCTGATCGGTGAAGACGGTGAGTTCATTGGTGATGGTGAATTCGAAGAAGGCGAGCTTGCGGGTGAACCTGAAGTTCTGTTCCCGGCCGGTGAAATCGTATACGCACAGCTTCTCACAGAAGCCAATACTGACGCACCGGGTCCTATTCTGGGCGAGATCATGTCCGGTCCTTTAAAAGGTAACCGCATCCTCGGTAGCTTTGAGCCCCAAGATTCTTATCTGACGCTGAACTTCGATACTATCGTTATTGACGGTGAAGCCCTGACGATTGACGCTGTTGCGTTGGACGTAGATACGACTTTACCAGCTCTGGCGACTGAAGTTGACCGTCGTTACTTCAAACGTATTTTCCTTCCTGCTGCTGCGGCCTTTATTGAAGGCTTTGCCGAAGCTGTTGCTGAAAGCGGCCGTACAACGATCACTATTGAAGGTCAAACGGTTGCCGAAGAAGAAGAAGAAGCCAGTGATGAGCAAGAAATCGCTTCCGGTATTGAGGAAGTCGGTACCGAGCTTGGTGAAATTCTGGACGAAATGGCCGAAGATACAGAGGTTCTGATCCGTGTAGAATCGGGCACACCTTTCGGTCTTCTCTTTGTAGAGCCCGTTCTTTCCGATCCTGATGGCGAACTTTCTACAGACGACGACTTCTAAAGCCAAGAATCTCTTTTTCCTGTCTGGACTTTTAATCTGCTTAGATTAAACTTCATGAGTTATTGAATCCTTTTGGAGAGAATGAATCATGAGTGACGACCCCAAGATTGAAGACGATTTTGAAGATATTGATTTCGACGATATCGATGGAGATGTTGAGGACGACTCTTGGGACGACTTCGAGGATGACGATGCTGCTGCTGATGACGCCGCTATTGGCGAGGACGACTTCGAGGATGATGCTTTCGCAGACGAGGCAGATGTAGCAGACGCGAAACCAGCCAAGAAAAAGGGCGGTCTTTTCAATATTCTTCTGATTGGCGGTGCTGTCGTTATTGGCGGCGGCGTTCTATACGCAACTGTCTTCTCAGGCGGCGGCGCGCCCGCACCAACATTACCCGCAGGCTCAGAGAGCACAGACACAGCCGCGCTTCCTGCTGATGGTTCAGATACAACGGCGGCAGTAGATGCATCTGCGCAGAGTCCCGTTATCGACGATAGCGCTCTTCTTGATATTGAAGAATTAAGCGGCGATCTGCCTCCTATGCCGGCACCGATGGATAGTGCAGGTGAAGATATTGCAGGGTCTATTAGTGATATCGAATCACTCGAAACAACTGATCTTGGGGATCTGGATAGCCTCGATATGGGCGACAGCCCAGCCGCAACTGCTGACGCAGGCGCCGATGAAGTACTTACCCCGTTACCTGACCTCAGCAATGATCTAGAGAATGAATTGGCTGATCTGGATCTAGAAGACACTTCGATGTCTTTGGATGACGCCACAAATGATGCAGATATGCTGATGGAGGACACCACAGACACTCAAGTTCTTGATATTGCTGACACAACTGCCGATGTTGCACCGCAAGATACTGCCGTAGACACCGACCTTGTGCTAAATGAGTTTGAGCAACAAGATACGGATATCATGGCCGATGCTCCACTTCAGGACGAGCCGATACAAGACGCTGCTATTGACGCACCTTCCGCAGAAAGCGAAGACCTACGTAATCTGGTCAATGACCTGAACAGCCAGATTAGCTCCAAGGATAATGATCTGAATAATGCTAAGGCTGAAAACAGCGCATTATCCGATCAATTGAACAAGGCCGAGAACAAGATTGCTGCTTTACAGGAGCAAATCAACAACCTGCAGAACGACCTTAAAAAGGCCGGCTCTTCCGCTAGCCCCGCAGCTGTTGCGATGAAAAGCCCAACAAAAACAACAAGTTCTTCCAGCAGCGCCTCTGCAAGCACGACCGCTGTTAAAGCCACAAAACCAGCGCCGAAGCCCGTAAAAGTTACATGGTCCCTTCGCTCCGCTAGCCCGGGACGCGCAACGCTCGCCAATCAAGATGGCGATATGCGCAACGTCGAGGTTGGGGATTCAGTTCCGGGATTGGGGCGCATTCGTTCAATCGCCGTTCAGGCAAACAAATGGGTAGTTCAGGGCTCTCAAAGCTCAGTTTCTCAATAAAATCATCTAAACTCTTAAGAATACTTATAAAATTTTAGTAACCTTTTATTTGTAATTTCTGTGATATCCTAAATAAGGTTAGCAATAATCTATTTCGCTGCGCGTGAAATCTTTACGCAAAATTAGTGAAATAGGATGTAGAATATTATGGCGGTGTACATAATGAACAAAGTGGTAGAGAGTATGACAGGGCAATTCAGGCGTTTATCAGCGTATTTATTAGCGCTTCCCCTCATATTAATTGGATATGATGCATTTGCGGCGTCCGATATCAACGATATCGCGGACAACGCGCAGGCATCTGTAGAACAGTTACCAGGTCTTGTATCTGCCTTAAGTTATGCGCTCGGGCTTCTGCTTGGCGTTATGGGTGTCCTTAAGCTTAAGGAACATGTCGAGAACCCGACGCAAACGCCCTTAAGAGTAGGTTTTGTAAGATTATTGGCAGGTGGTGCGTTAATGGCACTGCCTATCGTATACGAAGCTGCGCTTAACACCATCGGTAACGATGTGATGGACGTAGACTCGTTTAGTCTCGTTAACTCTGTCGGCAGCTTGTTTGGTGTTGCCTCCGGTATTCCGATCATCGGTACACTTGTTAACGACTTTAACTTTATTCTCGGAAACATCATCAATTCCATCAGTAACACGCCGGGTGTCGTATCCGCTGTCGGTTACCTGCTTGGTTTGATTATTGGTGTACAAGGAATTCTCAAAGCCAAAGATCACGTCGAGAACCCAGATCAAACTGCATTAAAAGAGTCTGTAGTACGTTTGTTAACAGCCGGTGCGCTGTTTGCCTTGCCGACTATTTACAATTCCATGTTCCAGACAATCGGCGGTGGAGGTTCCAACGTCGCCACTGTGCTTGGTGGTCTGTTTGGTGGTGCGAACCTTGTTGAATCCGGATATTCTGACAGTGACTGCTTAACCGGTCTGGGCTCAGGTATTGCGACAATTCTTGGTGCGCTTGGTGCTATTATTCCGGGCTTTACGCCGCCAGCATCTACAGATGGTGTCGGTTCACTCATGTGTAACTTTATTGGTCACGCGTCTGCCTTGCCGGCATTCTTGACTGCGGTTGGCTACCTGATCGGTCTTATTCTCGGTCTTTGGGGTATTTTGAAGCTCCGTGACCATGTATTAAATCCAACACAAACAGCATTGTGGGAAGGTGTTTCCCGTCTTCTTGCCGGTGGTGCGTTCTTCTCATTGCCAATTCTGATTGAAGTCGGCCGTAATACACTTGTCGGCGGCGGGGTCGGTGGTCTTACTAGTTTCCTTGGTCTGGCAAACTCCGTGACAGGTTACAACTCCACAGGTTGTACAGGTACGGGTAGTCTGGACAACATGCTTGTCTGTTTCATGGGTGACATTACAGGTCCGCTGCATATCGTGACCAACTTCTTCGCCTATGTGGCAGGTATTATCTTTATTATGATCGGTATTTCCCGCCTGATTAAGAGTGCGCAAGACGGCGCGCGCGGTCCGGGTGGTATTGGTACCGTTATGACATTTGTCGCCGGTGGTGCATTGATTTCCTACAACGAAATCGTCCGCGCATTCTCCACATCTTTAGTGGGCCCGGGTGCGACGAAAACCTTTGCAAAAATCGCTTATGCTAAGGGTGCGATGACGACGGCCGAGGCCGAAGCAGCACACTCTACGATCAGTGCGGTTCTGCAATTTGTAATCATTGTTGGCCTCATTAGCTTCGTTCGTGGTATATTTATTGTAAGGAACGTTGCCGAGGGCAACCAACAGGCTTCGATCATGGCCGGTGTCACGCATCTTATAGGTGGTGCATTAGCCGTGAACTTAGGACCCCTGCTTAACGCTGTGCAAACAACGTTAGGACTAACAGGGTTTGGTATCACTTTCGGATAATTCGGAAGAGTTTGAAGAAAGTGGAAATTTAGTGAGCAACCTTTGGTAGAGGAGAAAACTATGCTTAAATCACTTAAACTTAACTACAGCCGTCTTGGTGCTGTTATGGTCGCCGGTATGGTGGCTGGACAAGCTCAAGAAGCTGAAGCTGCTAACAACTTCAGCTCGATCGCGACCAACATCGCAGGATCTATTGCATCCTTGCCTGGTCTGATCTCCGCTCTGTCGTACCTCTTCGGTACACTGATCGGTGTTCTGGGTATCATGAAGATCAAAGATCACGTTGAGAACCCAACACAGACTCCATTGAAAGATGGTGCGATCCGTCTGGCAGCTGGTGGTGCGTTGTTTGCCCTTCCAATCGTCTTCGAATCTATGTTCGAGACAATCGGTGAAGGTACAACAACTGACGTTGCTAAGTTGAACGCTGTTAAGCTTGGCGTTATTCCATAAGTTTTTATGGGAACGTATCCATTATCACTTGGGATCGCCCGGCCTACGGGCGGTTCTCCCAAGAAAAGGACAGGAGCCGGATCTTCCGGCTCTTCTTCTGTTGATGGCAAAGGCTTAAGCAAAGACGAGAAACAAAAAATTTTCGAGCGTGATAACTTCACGTGCCAGTGCTGCGGCTTTGTATCAAAGAAATATCAGGAAGTTCTGCATAAGAATTTTGATACTGCTGACAAAAGCGACAAAAACCTGACGACTGTTTGTATTTTTTGCCATCAGTGTTTCCATCTTGAAAATGTAAGTAATATGAAATCGGGCGTGTTGATTTGGCTGCCCGAAATCCAACAAACGACGCTTCACCATATCGCGCGTTCAATTTACGTTGCCCGTATTTCACAAGGGCCGGTTGCCGAGGCCGCCAGAAAGTCACTGGATATTTTACGCGGACGGCGTGAGGAAGTCATAAAGCGGATACATACCGACGATCCGTACATACTGTCCACGGTCCTTAAAGACTACTTATCGCCTAAACATTACGCAGCCAGAGACAAAAAGCTTGAAGGTATCCGGCTCTTCCCGCTTGATCGACGTATCATCAAGGAAGCCGATCTTGAATTTAATCAGTTTCCTCAGATTCTGGCATATTGGCGCTCAAAAGACGGGCCGTTCGGCGGTAAAACGCCGCCACAATGGATTTCCATTTACCAAGATCTTCTCCAAGCAGCCTAGCTGAATATTTTTTATGCATAATAAGTGGCTTTTTTATCGTGAAAAGCCCTATCCGCGGCGCGTTAACTTGGTTATATTTATAAATGAAAAAATGCTGATCAAAGCTTAAGCGACCGAATTCGTATATGAACACACTCCAGAAACTTATTGCTCCGTTTCAACGCGCTATGCGCCAATCTATCTCGTCTTTCATCAACCTGGAGACGGCCGATAGTGAAACTGTCATCGTCTCGACCGACGGTTCTTTGCTGTCATATGTCAAGATTGAGGGAAGTAAACAGATCATTGGTGAGGATGAATACAACAATATCGTTGAATCCTCGACCATCAAGATCGGTGCACGTTTTGACCGCCAAGGTCATGCGATGCAGGTCTATTATGTTCGAGATCCGGGCCGGATTGAATATGTTCTCAACAGTCTTGTTAAACCGATTTTCCAGACTGCCAGCAATATCGGCCTTGAGCTTGATGACTTG
Source organism: uncultured Micavibrio sp. (assembly GCA_964562515.1). Taxonomy (GTDB): domain Bacteria; phylum Pseudomonadota; class Alphaproteobacteria; order Micavibrionales; family Micavibrionaceae; genus TMED27. The sequence goes on along the minus strand of CAZLTT010000061.1, from coordinate 2,067 downwards.
ATTAGCGAACGTGTTCGCCACCTGCAAAGATTTTTGAGCCATGAAGAAGCCTACTTCGTGCTATGGACGCGCCCGAGCGTTTTGACGAAAAACGAATCTGAGCGCGCCGCAAAGGAAGCCAAGGAAGGCTCAAAAGAATGGGTGAACGCATCCAATTCACAATATCCGATGGCTGCGCTCGAGCCACTGAGAACCCGTCATAAAAGTTTTATGGCTGCGGTTGTTGGCGCTCTGGACGAAATGGGTATCAGTGCGCATGTTCTCGAGGTGCATGACGCGCTTTCCGCTGTTAGGGCCAACCTTTTCCCCGACAGAGCAAACGATCAATGGCGGGCATGCTTACCCGGCGACCCCATTCCCCCGCGTGCGCCGACTAACAGACTCGATATGTCTGACATTTTGTGGCCGAGCATTCCAAACCAGATTGTTGCGGGTGATGCCAAGGTTTTGAGTAAAGCGGTTGCGCGTATTGGCAATATTTATTGGGCGGGTGGTGACATGACCCTTGGCCCGATGGATGCAACAGCATTCCCATCCCTGCTTAATCGTCTCGTGGATGCCGATATCCCGTTCCGTATCTCCTTCCTGATCGAAGGGGGCGGTGTATACGCGACACAAATGCGTACGTTCCTTGCGACCATTATGGGACCGACAAACGCCGCAAACAAACAAATCAAATATTCTCTGGAAGGCTTGCAGTCCCTCGCTCGTAACGAGCCTGTCGTGCGGATGCGCTGTTCATTTGCGACATGGTGTACCGTTGATGAGAAAGACGAAATTCTAGACCGCCAATCCGTGCTGCTGCAGGCGATTGAAAGTTGGGGTTACTGTCAGGTTAGCGAATTTTCAGGTGACCCTCTGGATTGCATCATGTCATCGGCGATGGGTATTCATTGTGGCGGTACGGCACCGACCGGTATCGCACCGATGATCGAAATTATGCGTCTGCTGCCTTGGCAGCGCCCATCCAGTCCGTTTACAGAAGGCGGCGCGATGTTGTTCCGTACGCCGGATGGTAAAGTCTGGCCGTATCAGACAGGTACAAACCTGACGACAACATGGTTCGACCTGATCTTCGCCCAACCCGGTGCCGGTAAGTCGGTTCTGCTGAACACGCTTAACCTTGGAACATGTTTGACACCTGGTTTGAGTAAGCTCCCATTCGTGGCCGTTATTGATATTGGTCCGTCCTCGTCAGGTCTTGTTTCACTCGTTCGTGAGGCGTTGCCACTTAGCCGACAACATGAAGCGGCGTATTACCGTCTTCAGATGAGCCACCAATTCGCGATTAACCCGTTTGATACGCAGCTCGGTGCGCGTGTGCCGCTCCCTGATGAGCGAAGCTATCTATCTGAATTGATTACTCTTTTATGTACGCCGCCGGGCTATGACAAGCCTTATGACGGTATGCAACAGCTTGCCGGTCTGGTGGTTGATGAAATGTTCCGTTGGAGAAACGATTCAGAAGCCAACGCCGAACCTCGCCCGTATTTGCCACGCCTTGAGGCGGAAGTTGATGAAGCGATTCACAAGCACAATGTTCACCTGCCGACCGATCCGTATTGGTGGGATATCGTTGATAAAATGTTCGAGCTTGGCCAATACCACGTTGCCAACCTTGCGCAGCGTCACGCCGTGCCGACATTGAACGACTCCATTACCGCGTCACGCCGTCCGCAAATCCGGTCATTGCTTGAAGAAACATCCGTTGGCTTTTCCGCAGAAACAGTTATCGGCGCGTTCGAACGTATGATTACGTCTGCTATTCGCGAATATCCGATTTTGTCATCGGTTACACAGTTTGATATTGCCGGTGCGCGTGTCTGTTCGCTTGACCTTATGGACGTTGCGCCACAAGGGGATGAAGCCGCTGACCGTCAAACATCGATTATGTACATGCTTGCCCGCCATGCGCTCGTGCGCAGTTGGTGGATGGGTAAGGAGGCGATCCAATACTTGCCGACAAAATATCAGGAATATCACGAGATGCGCCTACAGGAATTGTCCGAAGCACCGAAACGTATGTGTTACGACGAATTCCACAGAACCAGTAAATCACACGCGGTG
>CAZLTT010000060.1:0-12099 GCA_964562515.1 uncultured Micavibrio sp. | reverse complement strand
GCATATCCGCCCAACCCCCAACCGATGCAGAAGTTTTCGGCGTCCTTACCATTCAGTCCGCTATAGTCGAAACTCACTTTATCTAGAGCCTCCTTGGCAAATGCCTTCACGGTGGCGGCATAGACCTTGGCTCCATCATAAATCTCAACCTTGTCAGCGATCAGCGCGTAAACAATCTTCTGTTCGGGGTGCAACAATAAAGCACTGCCTTTGGGAGAAAAGCTTTGTATGTCTGCCGCGTTCTGAACTGATTTGCTTTGTTTTTTAAGCCAGGCTTTATGGCTTTTTTCTTTCACGATTTCGATTGTGAAATGCTGTTTTTTCTTGCGGGTGACGAATGTGGGGACGGGTTTAAAAAGTCTGTCTATCATTGTTTCTCAGCTAAGGTGTGAGGATGATGGCGGACACGGAGGGATTCGAACCCTCGATAGAGCTATTAACCCTATACTCCCTTAGCAGGGGAGCGCCTTCAGCCACTCGGCCACGTGTCCATAGCGTTTACAAGTAACAGCACAAGCTGCGCAGTTCAATACAAAAACAGCCGTTTTTAAGCGATATATGCCTTCAAAACTTCGGGCCAGTCTTTTTCACTCGATTCTTCGATAAATTCGCCAATATGGTTGATCAACCAGGCGTCCTCGCCGTCCCGTTTCAGCGCAACGAAGATGAAAGCCGCAGTTTGACCTTCGGCAAGCGAAACTTCCAGAAATGTATGATCGGCATAGCCATCAACTATGCGCATTTCAGGGTCGTTAACCTGACTGAAAATGTTATCGGTCTTGATAGAGGCTTTAAATATGATTGTATCAATTGTCGGATCGAGCTCTTTAAGCTCTATAGAGATTTGCTCGTCGTCACCATCACCAACACCTTCGACGTTGTCGCCGCTGTGATAAATCTTACCCGTTTGGTCTATTTCACGCCCGATTTCATGGGAAATATGTGTGATATAGCGCTTGTTGGAATCATAGATATAACAAGACAGATCCAGGTCGTGGTGCGTTTCCTTAAGGCCAAGCGCCCCTAAGGCCTTGTCCTTGAAGCTGATATCCTCGTTTGGGTCCCACCCCAAACCGACAAAAACACGGCGGTTACCGGTTTTTGAAACATTAAGCGGAACTGTTTGTCCTTTTGGGATACGAGGCGTCATAACGAAGGTTAGTCGAGATAGTTCTCGTCCTTCATCTTTTTATGCTCACCAAAGTCGGCCTTGATGATAATCAAAAAGCCCAGAACGAGCGCAATAATGCCCAGAGTTAGAAGGATTTTGATGTAGTTGTCCCAACTGACAACAGGGAACCAGAGTTGTGCGATCGTAAGACCCGCTCCGGCGAGCACGACTACAGCCAAACCAAGCAGCATGGATTTATGCATTTTTCTTCCTTTTCATTACAACAAGGAACGCCTCACGGCTGAAAAACAACAACATACGGCGAGCTTCACGCTCCATCGTAATCGCTTCCCAGCCTTCTTCGCCGTTACGGTTCAGAAACTCTGAAAATTTCAAAGGGTCAACTTTGGAGCCACCAAGAAATAGGGACCCCAGCATGCTCTCGCGGTAAATCGCAACCTTGTATTCGAACTTGTCGGCCATTTTGCGTTATCCCAATTTTTTCTTCAGCAATTCGTTTACGACGGCAGGGTTAGCTTTACCTTGCGTTTTCTTCATCACTTGACCGACGAAGAATCCGAACAATTTGTCCTTACCGCCTTTATACGCTTCCACATTATCAGGATTCTCGGCAATCACCTCATCAACAATCGCTTCAATCGCACCTGTGTCTGTGACTTGTTTCAAACCTTTTTCTTCAACAATGTCTGCTGCGGCTTTTCCACTCGTGTACATTTCAGCAAAAACATCCTTCGCGATTTTACCTGAAATTGTGTCGTCGGATATCAACTTGATCAAACCGGCCAGATTGTCAGCCGTGATAGGGGACTCCGAAAGCTTGGTTTCATTCTTGTTCAGAATACCCAACAGCTCGTTAATCACCCAGTTCGCAGCCAGTTTCGCATCATTGTCGTTGGCAACATCTTCGTAATATTGCGCACGCTGTTGCTCAGCGATCAGCACGCTCGCGTCATACAGGCTAAGCCCGTATTCATCCATGAAGCGGTGCTTTTTCTGGTCCGGCAATTCCGGCAATGTTTTGCGAATGCTTTCGATCTGGTCATTGCCGACATGCAGTGGCAACAAGTCAGGATCAGGGAAATAGCGGTAATCATGCGCTTCTTCTTTGGAGCGCATAGAGCGTGTCTCGCCCTTGTTCGGGTCCCACAGGCGCGTTTCCTGATCAACTTCGCCGCCATCCTCAATAATCTCGATCTGGCGCTGCACTTCGTAATCGATGGCTTGTTGAACGGCCTTAACAGAGTTCACGTTCTTAATCTCAGCGCGTGTGCCGAGAGGTCCGCCGGGCTTGCGAACAGAAATATTCACATCCGCACGCATGGAGCCTTCCTCCATGTTGCCGTCACATGTGCCAAGATAACGCAAAATCATACGGAGCTTGGACAGGTACGCCGCCGCTTCTTCAGGGCCGCGAATGTCCGGCTCGGAAACAATCTCCATCAATGCACAGCCCGAGCGGTTCAAATCTACGAATGACTTGGTCGGGTGTTGGTCATGCAAGGATTTACCAGCATCTTGTTCCAAATGCAGACGGGTAATGCCAATCTCTTTAACTGTACCATCAGGCAGATCAATCTCGATCACACCTTCACCGACGATAGGGTGCTCGTACTGTGAGATCTGATATCCTTGCGGCAGGTCAGGGTAGAAATAGTTTTTACGCTCGAAAACAGAAACATTGTTGATCTTGGAATTCAGACCCAAGCCTGTCTTCACGGCTTGCTCAACAACGAATTCGTTCAGAACGGGCAACATGCCGGGCATCGCCGCATCAACCAATGATACCTGCGAATTAGGCTCAGCGCCGAACTGTGTGGACGCACCGGAGAATAGTTTCGAATTTGCAATCACCTGCGCATGGACCTCCATGCCGATTACAATTTCCCATTCACCTGTTTCACCTTGAATTAGTTTAGCCATTTTTTCTTTCCTTTATGACACAGCCTTATTTGTAGAGCGCCTGACAAGCCGTCGATTCTCTGTGAAAAATTGTCCCGAAATATTTACCATCAAAAAGATAGTCAAACGGGTCGGGTTCCTCCATTCTACGTCTCAAGGAAACGCCGACATTCTTCTTGGCCTGTTCGGCCATAAATTTGCCCATCTTTTTACCCATACAGGAGCAGACCGCATAATCATTACGCACACGCTTTGTAATCTCCTTGTTAGCAAGGCAGCGATCTCTGATTGTAATTTCGGTCGGTGTGTCGATACATGGGATATAAACAAACTCCATGAAACGCACCCGTTGTAAACGCCCTTCACTGGAATTACGCTGCATGGCGTAAGCGTCCTTCAACGTCATTTCTTCCGGCATCTTTGCAGCAGTGCAGGCGCAAAGCATCTCCATCGCTTCTTCATTAAGCTTTTCGTGGTCTTTCCTGAGACAGTTTTTGTAATACTGGTTGGCAAAGTCTTCGATACTGGTCGGGGCTGGTTCTTCTGTTGTTTCTTCCGGCACTTCATCCAACAGTTTTTCAAGCTCCGTCGGTACTGGCCGTTCTTCGGGGCTTTGGAACAATTCATCAGTCTGCGCAAAGGCCTCCGCAGAAATACAGAGCATAAAAACTGTCAGTAAAGCGATGAGTTTCGAATTCATTACTATCTTCTTTCTACGCGGCCTTGCTTATGATGGTTTGAGGCATAGCGTTAAATTGTGCGGCTTCTTCGATAACGCCGCCAACCTTAAACACAGTCTCTTCGTCCCATGCACGGCCAAGAATTTGCAGCCCAAGCGGAAGGCCTTTTGCATCGAGCCCCGCAGGGACAGACATGCCCGGAACACCGGCAAGGTTCGCTGTCACCGTAAACACATCGTTCAGATACATCTTGATCGGGTCGTCTTCATTCTCACCAATCGGGAACGCCGCCGAAGGCGCAGTCGGGGTTAGAATAGCATCAACCGTTTCATACGCTTTTTCAAAATCGTTCAAAATCAAACGGCGAATTTTCTGCGCCTTGATGTAATACGCGTCGTAATATCCTGCTGATAATACGTATGCACCGATCATAATCCTTCTCTGGACTTCATCACCGAACCCTTCGGCTCGTGTCTTTGCGTACATATCATTCAGAGTTTCGGGATCATTTGTACGATGGCCGTATTTAACACCATCATAACGTGCGAGGTTCGAAGACGCTTCCGCAGGTGCAATGATGTAGTAAGCGGGCAGGGCGTATTTTGTGTGTGGCAAGGAGATATCAACAATCTCCGCGCCTGCTTCTTTCAGCCACGCCGCACCCTGATCCCAAAGTTTTTGAATTTCTTCGGGCATGCCGTCGAGGCGATACTCTTTCGGGATACCGATCTTCATACCCTTCAAGTCGCCTGTCATAGCTGCAGCATAGTCAGGAACGGGCTTGTTCGCGGATGTACTGTCTTTCGGGTCGTATCCCGCCATAGCGCGCAGCATCAACGCATTGTCCTTTACCGTACGGGCGAGGGGACCCGGATGGTCTAGTGAGGAGGAGAACGCCACAACGCCCCAACGGGAGCAGCGGCCATATGTCGGCTTGATACCTGCAATACCGCAGAATGAAGCGGGCTGACGGATTGATCCGCCTGTGTCAGTCGCGGTTGCGCCCATGGATATACGCGCCGCTACGGCTGCTGCAGAACCACCGGATGAACCACCGGGGACGAGGTCTTTCCCGTCCGCCGCTTTCCATGGGTTGATTACATTGCCAAACGCGGATGTTGTGTTGGATGAACCCATCGCGAATTGGTCGAGGTTCGCCTTACCGAGCATGACTGCCCCTGCATCGGCGAGGTTTTGGCCAACGGTTGATGTGTACTGAGGGACAAACCCCTCAAGAATTTTACTGGCGGCTGTAGTCTGTGTGCCTTCGGTACAAAACAAATCCTTATTGGCAAAGGGAATACCGTCGAGCAAGCCGGCATCGCCGCTCGCATAGCGCTTATCGCTTTCCTCGGCCTGCTTAATCGCGATTTCCGGTGTCTCCACGATGAAGGCGTTTAAATCGCGCGCCTTATCCATCGCATCAATATGGGCTTCGGTAAGCTCCTTGGCGCTAAAGTCTTTATTCTTCAGGCCTGTAAGAGCGTCTTCAATGGTTAAGTGTGTTAGTTCAGTCATGTCTGCCTATCGATATGAAAAGTATTTATCTGCAATGATATAAGTTGTAATCCCAACGACCAGTAATCCCGTGCCCAGAAACATGTCTCCGGTTTTTCCTAATAGCTCAAGCTCCATGAAGCTGTCTTTCAAAAGAAGAAAAATTCCACCCAAAGACATCAGAGCACTGTCCGCTTTCAAGGCGTAATGGATGATTTTTCGGTTGTTCGGCTGCTCTTCTGAGCTCATCCTTCCTGCTCCACGACTTTGGGAACAACGAAAAAGCCCTGTGTTTCCTCGGGAGCATTCGCCAAGACTTTATCGGCGCAGTCGCCGTCATTGACCTCGTCTTTGCGCAGGTGAAGGTCGATATTTACGACATTGGCTAGTGGCTCGACATTATCTGTATCCACTTCTCCAAGCTGTTCAACCCACTGCAAAATGCCGGTAAGTTGTGTGCCGATACGGTCAACGTCGCTGTCTTCGATTTCAATATTGGCAAGGCGTGCAACCTTACGTACGGTTTGTTCGTCCATAGACGCGGTATTCCTTGTTTATGTTTTCTTTTTCCGTCTTTTGTTTTAAACAGGTAAGCCACAAGAAACAATGGGGTTTTTGGCTTTGAGCATAGGTTTATTGAAAGATTGCGTGGGGGACGCCCCCAAGGACACAGCGCTGCTTGGCCTGGATGTCGGTAAAAAGACGATCGGTCTCGCGCTTTCAAATCCGGATCAAACCGTCGCCACTCCTTTGCAAACCATTAAAAGAACGAAGTTTTCCAAAGACATGGACGCGTTGAAAACGGTTATTCAAGAACATGATATTGGCGGCTTTGTTATCGGCTATCCGGTGAATATGGATGGCTCAGAAGGCCCAAGGGCACAAAGCACTCGGGATTTTGCGATTGAGATGGGCAATACTCTGGGCGATGTCTGGATCGCATTATGGGACGAGCGTTTATCCACAGTTTCTGTGGAGGAGGCTGTGGATAACTTCGTGGAAAAGAGAAAAACTAAAGCTGAAGCAAAGGCTTCTGGTCTCATTGATAAGCTTGCGGCGCAAACAATTTTACAGGGGGCTTTGGATTTTATCAGCCTTGCGCGCCGTAACGCATAAGCTCGTGGCCATGTTCACGCATCCAGTATTCGCCTTCAAAGAAATCATCGGATAGATCACGGCAGAGATTCCAGAATGCTGTTGAGTGGTCCATGTGGACCAGATGCGCGACCTCATGGGCCACCACATAATCAAAGGCTTCTTTGGGTGCAAAAAGTAAGCGCCAAGAGAAGGACAGGTTACCGTCACTACTGCAGGAGCCCCAGCGGCTTTTCGTATCGCGGACACTGATCTTCTCGACGTTTTTACCTATGCTATCGGCCTTTTCACGCGCGAGCGCAGTCAGTTCTTTTTTCGCAATACGCTTAAGGGCGCGTTCTATACGGGGTGTCGGATCATCTTTGTTAGTCGTTACGATAAGTTCTTTAAATTTCAAATTGATAGAAGTTGTTCTTAAAGTTTCATCGTAAAAAACATGGATGCGGCGTTCCTGTCCTAAAATCGGCAAATCACTACCATCTTCAAAAGCAATTGGCTGCGGCAATTCATCCAGAGCCGCTTGCATCCAACTATCATGCTCTTCTGCAAAGCGCTGGGCTTTTTTGAGGTTAACACCGTTCGGGATTACCAGATGAAAGACACGCTCTTTAGGGTCCAGACGCAAGGCTAACCGCCGCGCACGCTTACTGCGCTTAACCGAAATGTATGGCGGAAATGGGGTGTCTTGACGTAAAAGCATTCCGGCACATTATGCCACGGCTTACGCCTGCGCAATAGATATTTGAGCCTTAATTATGCCCGTGATCTGTGTAATCAGCGCCCACCGCGGCTTGTAATCTTCTTTGTGGGTTCATGTCATGACGAAGCTTTTGAAGGAAGGCTACAGCGTCCTGCTGTCCTTGTTCCCGAAGCTCATTAATAATGCTCGGCAACGGGTTTGTTCTAACGCTTTCATCCCATGTTTCGGGCTGTTCGAGCGCGATCTGGTAAATCGGTGAGCGTCCCTGCTTGCGCAGGTCGTGAATTTCCCCATGCACCCGTCCGTAAACAAGTGCGGGATCTCTCGTGGAACGCATAACTTCAGGGCGATCGACGGTAACAACGACGAGCGGGATCTCCGGATGATGGTCGAATGTGTCAAAGCTCGGATTGCCGCCCGAATATGCGCCGTCCCAATGCAAACGCCCGTCAATCCTGACAGGGCCAAGCTCCTGTAAAGCGCCGGAGGCAACGATCTTCTTTATCGTCAGGTCTTCGTTGGTATGGACGTGTTCTTGCAGGTTGTCCGGTGACAAATCTCCACGCGGGTTAATCTTCGAAACCGTGGTGATACGCATATCAATCGGCGATTTGCGCAGGTTATGATGGCTGCCAATAACTTCGGTTAGTGCCTGTGCCAGAAATCCTTGCGGGCCAACATCTTCCAAAGCGCCCGAGGCACGCCAACCGTTCATAAGATAGGATTCATTGACCATCTTCGTTATTTGAAGCGGATCAAATAAATTAATGACATGTGCGGCCGACCCGGCGCGTCCTATACGGTTCCAAAATGTATCTAGTCCTTCGCGGCCCGCTACGGCGTAAACACCCGTATTAACGGCTGCGGCACTCGGCCCGCCCATTTGGTCAATCTCGATATCGTCCTGCTGATCCAGTATATCCAGAACTCCGGCGGCATATGCACCTAAAGTTCCACCTCCCTGAAGCGCTACACGTATTTTTTGTTTTGGTTGTTCGGCGTTGGCTTGTATGCCTGCGCCATGAAACATCTCACGCATTCAATGACTGAAGCATAAAGCGGAGCGCGGCTTCCACAAATTAATGTGCTGCAACGCGGCGTAATGTGAATAAAAACGTCTTAATCGATTGTTTCTTTGAAACTTTCTGACCGGTTCTCTTTTAGCCATCTGCGAACGGCAACGATACCGTGAATGTCGCGATTATACCTTTCCGGCGCCTGATCTGGTGTTTTCTCCAGATCCTTCTTCGGAATGGGATCAACATCCTTATCGAATTGACGAATGAAATGGCGAATACACGGCATAATATGGTTGCGCCAACGGCGACCGTTGAAAATACCATAATGGCCGCAATCCAGTTGGAAATGGTGATATTGTTTGTTTTGCGGAATGGAATAACAAATCTCATGCGCCGCAGTCGTCTGTCCGCGGGCCGAGATATCGTCTTTTTCGCCCTCGATCGTGAGTAACGCTGTTTTCTTGATGTCCTGCGGGCGCACGTCCATAAGCTCACCCGAAAGCGGGTCCTTCCATTTCATCAAACCACGCGGGAGGAGGTGGCGGATGAAAACCGTTTCAACCGTCTGCAGATAAAACTCGGCCGGAATATCCATGACCGACAGATATTCGTTGTAGAATTTACGGTGTGCCTCGGCACTGTCCCCATCACCTTGGATTAAGTGTTTGTAGAATGTCATGTAAGAACCGACATGGCGGTCCAAATTCATCGACATAAACCCGCCAAGTTGCAGGAAGCCAGGGTAGACACGGCGAAACGCACCAGGATAATAAAACGGCACATCATGAACGGCGTTTTGCTCAAACCAACGCACAGGACGGTTTTCGGCAAGCTCTGTCACTTCCGTTTTTGAAATACGCGTATCAATCGGCCCGCCCATCAACGTCATGGTTAATGGTTGGTTCGGGTCATTCTCTGACGCCATCAATGATACCGCGGCCATAACAGGAACAACCGGCTGACACACGCCGATAACATGCGTCTGCGGCCCCAGAAGGCTCATAAATTCGCGTAAGTATGTAATGTAAGTATCTAGGTCAAAGCGCTCCTCTGCCAGAGGAACCATCCGGGCATCTTCCCAATCCGTGATAAAGACGTTGTGATGCGGGAGCAGGGCTTTTACCGTACCGCGCAGCAATGTGGCATAATGACCGGACATCGGTGCAACCAATAGGATGTTGGGATCGTTGCGCTTGGTCTTACGTTGGAAATTCAGCAAACGGCAAAACGGTTTGCTTGCGATGACATTCTCGACAACATCAACTTTCTTACCATCAATAACAGTTTCGGTCAGGCCGAAGTCGGGACGTCCGAAATGCCGTGTCCCGCGCTCGATCATCTCCGCCGTTGCGGCAATCGTACGTCCGGCTTGCGTATATGACATCGGGTTCCACGGGCTTTGAAAGACCGTGCGCGTTAATTCCGCCTGAATTCTCCAGGGGGTCATTGCGGCATGCTGCATATCGTGAAGATGGTAAAGCATAGGCGTTCTTCTAACGTCCTTTCCTGCAAGCGTAAATGCGTATATTCTTCTAATATAATACGATATTTTTACTAAAAAAGCTCCTTATTTCGCACATGCACAATTTTTTCGAAAATCTCACCAACTGGCATCATATGGTCATGAACACCGACCGTGTGCCCGAAATCATCATGGTTATAGTCGTGTGTGCGATTATCGGCATGATTACAGGACCGTTGCTCGGTAACGCCAATCCGCTCTACTGGAATGTCTTTGGCGCGATTTTTGGCGGTTTAGGTGACAAGCTTGACCGTAAAAGCAGGCCTTATGCTGATTTGATGTTCAGGGGGCTGATTTTAACGGTCTTTATCCTCGGTTTGAGCGCAGCCGCCAGTTGGCTTTTCCGCGAATCAATTGCCGCATATCCCTATAACGAAATCGTCAGGACTGTCCTTTTATGTACGCTCGTAACGGGCGGAAGCGTCTGGTTTGTGCTGCTGAAACTCTATTTTTCAATGGATAAAGGTAAGACAGATGAAAAGGACCGCGATCCCAAAGGATTGTATGCCTTGGCCAAGACGACGGGCTATTCGGTTGACGGGCTGGACAATTTTGGCCTGACCCGTGTTGCGATGGGCCTGAGTGCACGGATATTTGATAAGGGCATGGTTGCCCCGCTGACATGGTATCTGATTGGCGGTTTTCCTGCGGCCTGTATATATGCCGGTCTGGCTATGATGGCATGGCGTTTCGGTAAGAACGGTCTGGGAACCGGCTTTGCCGCTGTTCCCCTGGCGTTGGAGCGGCTTATGGGCTTTATTCCGTCTATCATGGCCGCTGTGTTTATTACGCTTGCCGCCGTCGCAACACCGACAGCTAAAATGCATAAGGGCGTTATGGCGTGGTTCGGTCACAAAAACCGCGCACCATACGATCAGGGGGGCTTTCCGCTATCCGCAATGGCATGGGCGCTGGATGTATCTCTGGGGGGCGCGGTTAAGGACAATAAGGGCAGCCCGTTAAAGGGTGAATGGGTTGGACCGGAAGGCGCAACAGCGCAGCTGAATTACAAGCATTTACGCCGTGCAATCTTCATCAATGTCATTGCTCATTTCCTCTTTATAGCCGCCATGTTGGGTGTCTATATGTGGGACAGTATTTTATAGCTTGACTTTCAAAGCCGATTTCGACTATTTTCCGCCTCACGAGATTAATCCTATAGATATGAAGGAGACTGGCCATGAGCCGTCGTTGCATGATTACAGGAAAAGCGCCTATGAGCGGAAACAACGTTTCACACGCGCAAAACAAGACACGCCGCAAGTTTTTGCCGAACATTCAGGACACAAGCCTGTACAGCGTAATTCTTGGTAAGTGGGTAAAGGTGAAAGCATCTTCCGCTGGCTTGCGTACAGTTGAGCACAAAGGTGGCTTTGACGAGTTTTTGAAATCAACAGCAAAAACTAAGTTGGACCCTGCATTGCGCCCGGTTAAAGCGCAAATCGAAAAGGCTGAAGCCAAAACAGCGGCTTAATCGCTTTTCGTAAAGATCAAAATGCCCGCCGCGCTTGTTGGCGGGTTTTTTATTGGAAAAAATAGCAAATGGCCCTCAATTACCCGAATTTTGGCTTCGACATTCACCATCGCGATGAAAAATCGGGAGCGCGGCTTGGTACGCTCAAAACACCACACGGTTCGATTGAAACCCCGAATTACATCTTCTGTGGAACGAAAGCAGCTATCAAGGCGATGACACCCGCCCAAATGGTTGAAGCCAAGACCGATATCATCCTCGCGAACACTTATCACCTGATGCTGCAACCCGGCGCCGATCTTATTGAGAAAATGGGCGGTCTGCATAAATTCATGAACTGGAACGGACCAATGCTGACTGACAGCGGTGGCTTTCAGGTATTCTCTTTGGGCGAAGGAACAATGGCCAATGAGATTAAGGGGAAAAGTTCAGGCAAGAACGAAAACCGAAACCTGATCAGCATCACGGAAGAGGGGTGCGTCTTTAAATCGTACGTTGATGGTTCCAAAATCAAACTGACCCCTGAAAGCTCGATGGAAATCCAGCGTAAACTCGGTGCTGACTTGCTGATGCAGTTTGATGAATGCACGCCGTACCACGTCGACAAAGAGTACACAGCGCGTTCCATGGAGATGAGCATCCGTTGGGGGGATCGTTGTTTGGTCGAATTCGAGCGTCACGATAACGGTGCACAAGGTCTCTACGGCATCATACAGGGCGGCGTTTATTCCGACCTGCGCCGCTTTTCCGCAGAGGCGACAAAGGACCGCCCGTTTTTCGGCACGGCCGTCGGTGGGTGTCTCGGCGGTTCTGAAGAAGAAATGGAAACGGTTGTTGCAGAAAGTTTGCCATACGCGCATCCCGATCGCCCTGTGCATTTCCTTGGTATAGGCCAAATGAAGGATGTCTTCAAATTCGTCCGTTATGGTGTAGACACCTTTGACTGCGTCATTCCGACACGACTCGCACGTCATGGAACAGCTTTGATGAAGGGGCAAAAGGGCGAGACGATCAACCTGACGAATGCCAGATACCGAGAGGATGAAACACCGTTAGATGAAGCAAATGGTGTACCGGCATC
>CAZLTT010000059.1:10762-12128 GCA_964562515.1 uncultured Micavibrio sp. | reverse complement strand
TTATGTGAACGATTCCTCCACAAAAAACTAAATGTGTACAAGTCGGTGCGCGACTCGGCGGATAAATTGACGAATCTCTAGCTCAGATGCTACTCATAGAAGAGTCAAGGCTTGTTCAAAAGCCTTTTTGTCGCTCGATATCGATTCGAAAAAACCTGTGTAACCGCCTGTTTTGATTCAGTAAAAGGATTCAGTCTCTTGGGTCATTATCCTGTCATGCTTAATGAAGTGTTGGAGCATCTCGCCCCTGTGGATGGCGGTGTGTATGTCGATGGCACGTTTGGCGCTGGTGGGTATACGAAGGCGATACTGGATGCTGCGGACTGTACGGTTGTGGCGATTGATCGGGACCCGGATGCGCAAAAGCGCGCAGATGGTCTGAAGGCGGATTACGGCGGGCGACTGGTTTTTATCAAGGGCTGTTTTGGCGATGTTGCGGCTTTGCTTGCGGAGGCGGGTTTCGAAAAAGTCGACGGATTTGTCCTTGATTTAGGGGTTTCATCATTTCAGCTGGACGAGGCGGAGCGCGGATTTTCGTTCCAAAAAGACGGTCCGTTGGATATGCGTATGGGTCCTGATATCGGCGAGAGTGCTGCTGATCTTATCGCGACTGCGGGAGAGAAAGAGCTTGCCGATATTATTTACCAATACGGTGAGGAGCGAAAATCCCGCCGTATAGCGCACAAGATTGTCGAGATGCGCAAAGAGGCGCCGATCACGACAACGGCGCAGCTTGCTGAGGTTGTTCGCGCCTGTCTTCCGAAAGGAAAGCCGGGTGATATCGATCCCGCGACCCGAACGTTTCAGGCGATCCGTATCGCGGTGAATGACGAGTTGGGTGAGCTTGAGCGGGCTCTGCAATCGGCGGAGAGCATTCTTGCAGCGAATGGTCGCATGGTTGTTGTCTCCTTCCATTCGCTGGAGGACTCTGCTGTCAAACGGTTCTTCCGCAAAAAATCAGGTGGTGAGAGTGTTTCCCGTTATCAGCCCGTGACCGAGCAGGATGTCGCGTTTGAGCTGCTGACCCGTAAAGCGGTAAAGCCGACCGACAAAGAAATCACTGAAAATGCGCGTTCCCGTTCTGCGCGTCTGCGTGCGGCGAAATATATCGGGGGTACTGCATGAAGAACCTTAAGCCCCGCACGTTCATTGTTTACACCTTCGCGGCGATTTCCGGTGTGATTTTGCTGAATGCCTCGCAACAGGTTCAGGAGGCGCAAAGCCGTCTCGATACATACGAAAAGTCGATTGAAAATGAAGAGGAGCAAATCCGCATGTTGCGTGCGGAATGGGCATCCTTGAATCGGCCTGAGCGATTGGAGCGTTTGGCAAATGAATATCTGGATTTGTTACCGCCTGCGCCGGA
>CAZLTT010000059.1:0-10662 GCA_964562515.1 uncultured Micavibrio sp. | reverse complement strand
TTGAAGTTGGAGGGGGAGCGCAGCTCGGCCCTCGATCTTGCGCGTGGGCGGCTGGTGCTGATTAGCGGGTGCTTTATTGTCGTTTATCTGGTGTTTGCGTTGCGTGCATTTGACTTGGCTGTGATCCAAGCATTTCAAGCGCCGTATCAGCCCGAGGATACCGCGCTTGAGCTGGTTGAGGCGCAGCCTGTTCAGGAGGAGGCGGTCAGTGTTGCGGCCAAGGGGCGTGCGGATGTTTATGACCGCAATGGAGAACTGCTCGCGACCACGCTAAAAACCTCTTCGCTGTATGCGGATACATATTTGATTGCCGAGCCCGAGGTGGCGGCCAAGCAGTTGGTGGAGATTTTCCCGTCTTTGGCCTATGGCAAGGTTTTGCAAAAGCTGCAAAGCGGTCGCCGTTTTGAGTGGATCAAACGGAATGTATCTCCATCCGACGTTGAGCGTGTTCTGCATATCGGGGAGCCGGGTTTGGAGTTCAAGGAAACCTATCGCCGTTTCTATCCGCAAGGGGAGTCCGTTGTTCATTTGTTGGGGTATGGGGATATTGATGCGCGCGGTTTAGCGGGGATCGAGCGCAGCTTCGATCAGCATTTAGCGCAAGGGCATGAATTGCGCTTGTCTCTCGATATGCGTCTGCAACACATTCTTCGCCGTGAGCTGTCAAAATCGATTGAGGAATTTGAAGCGAAAGCGGGTGCGGGCGTAATTATGGATGTGACAACCGGTGAGGTTCTGGCCGGTGTGTCCTTACCGGATTTCAATCCGCACTATCCCGGCGCGGCTACTGATGAAGAGCGTTTTAACATGCTCACTCTCGGCGTATATGAGTTGGGCTCGGTGTTCAAAATTTTCTCTACTGCGGCGTTCTTCGAATATAACGACGTGCCGATGGGGGTAACGTTTGACGCGAGTGAGCCAATCAAAGTCGGGCGTCATACTATCAAGGATTATCACGCCAAAAATCGTATTATGACTGCGCCCGAGGTCTTTATGCATTCCTCCAACATCGGTTCGGCGTTGATGGGGCAGGCCGTCGGTACGGAAAAACTGCGCGCTTTCTACAAAGACCTTGGTCTGCTCGATACGGTTGATTTCGAAATCAAGGAAGTTGCTCGCCCCCTCATCCCGCATCCGTGGAGGGAGATTAATACACTTACTGCATCCTACGGGCATGGTGTTTCGACAACGCCGTTGCATTTGGCCGCAGGCGTGTCATCTATCGTGAATGGCGGGTACGCGGTAAAGCCGAAATTGGTTTTGGGTGAGGATCGGGAAAAAACGGCAACGGATGTGCGTGTGGTTTCAGCGCAAACCGCACAGCGAGTACGACAGCTATTACGCCTTGTGGTCACCGAAGGGACGGGTTCGAAAGCGGATGTTAAAGGTTACCGCGTCGGCGGTAAAACAGGCACGGCGGAAAAAATCGTCAATGGCCGTTATGATGACGACAAGAAAATCTCCTCCTTTGTCGGTGTGTTCCCGATGGATGCGCCGCAATACGCTATCTACATCATGGTCGATGAGCCAAAGGGCCAGAAACATACATGGAATTATGCGACCGGTGGTTGGGTTGCTGCGCCTGCCGTGTCCCGAGTTATTTCTTCTATGGTGTCTGTGCTCGGTATTCCTCCCGCTTCCGAAGGGTCCGCACCCGATCGCTTTGGCGATAGTTTGAAGCAATATGTAAGTTTGAAGGAGGGCGGCTAATGATCGACCCTCAGGCAATAGCACAACAAATCAAAGGGCTTTCTCAGGATAGCCGCAAAATCAAACCGGGTTATCTGTTTGCTGCGCTACCTGGTTCGAATGTTGATGGGCGTGATTTCATTCCGCAGGCGATCGATGCAGGCGCAAGCATGGTTCTGTCATCTGAAAAAGTTGATGGAGTGGAAACGGTCCTTGATGATAATCCCCGCAAAGTCTACGCGCAGATCGCCGCCGCTTTTTACAAAGACCAACCGGAGACAATTTTGGCGGTTACGGGCACGAACGGTAAAACCTCTGTCGTAAGTTTCGTGGAACAAATTCTCAAAAGCCTCGGTGCGAATGCCGAAAGCCTCGGAACACTCAAAGGGTCGATGACAACCCCCGATGCCGCAGATTTACATGCGCATCTTGCAGATCTTCAAGGGCAGGGTGTGACGCATCTGGCGATGGAGGCCTCGTCGCACGGTCTGGATCAATACCGTCTTGATGGCGTGAAGTTATCGGCGGCCGCATTCACAAATCTCAGCCACGATCATCTGGATTATCACGGCACGGAAGAGCGCTATCTGGAGGCAAAATCCCGTCTGTTCGGTGATCTGTTACCCGAAGGGGGTGTCGCAGTGTTAAATGCGGACATTCCGCAATTTGAAACACTGCAAGCCGTGTGTGAGAAGCGCGGCATTCGGGTCATGTCGTATGGGCGTAATGCAAAGGATATAAAAATCCTGTCTCTCAAGCCGACGGAGCGCGGCCAGAGTATAGAGCTTGGTGTTCTCGGCGCACATAAAGATATCAATTTACCGCTCGTCGGAGAGTTTCAAACCATGAACGCGCTATGCGCATTGGGGCTAGTGCTTGCGGTTATGCCGGAGCGTTTGGCTGATGCGCTGAACGCATTGGAAAAGTTAAAAGGTGTACGCGGACGCCTTGAACCCGTGGCGGGGCATCCTGAAAATGTCGGTATCTATGTTGACTATGCGCATACACCTGATGCTTTGGAAAATGTTCTGAACGCCCTTAAGCCGCATACTGCTAACAAACTGATCTGTGTTTTTGGCTGCGGCGGTGACCGTGACAAAACCAAACGTCCGGAAATGGGCGAGGTCGCAACCCGTCTCGCCGATACGGTCATTGTCACAGACGACAACCCGCGCAGCGAAGCCCCCGAAACGATACGGCAGGAAATTCTGCAAGCCGCACCGAACGCAATCGAGATCGGCAGCCGCCGAGAGGCAATCCGGGCTGCCGTTAAGATGGCGCAGAGCGGAGACGTTCTGGTGGTCGCGGGAAAAGGGCACGAGCAAGGCCAGACATTTGCCGACCGAACCGAAGATTTTGACGATGTGCACGAAGTGAAAACGGCCATCGAACTTATGTTTCAAACCCCTGAAAAAGAAAGAGTAGAAGGAGCACCTTAAAATGTTGGGAAGTAATTATATGAACTCACGGACCGTGAAAGTGGGAAGGTTTACGGTCAATGTTCAGCCCAAGCCGAAAACGCCGTTCACGGTGTTACGGGTCGGCGGTTTGATCGATACCGGAAACGGGCAGCAAACTGTAATGTTGAAAAATGCATTGCCGTCCGTATGGGAAATCGATCTTGATGATCTGCCGATCACAAAAGAAAAATCGAACAAGGGGCTAACTCTTCCGCGTCGTATCGCAAATTTAAATTGCGTGTATACAGGCGGTTCTTTCGGGGTTGTAACCGATGTTATGGATGCTATCCGCGCCGTAAGCGGGCAGGTCAAACTCGCTGCGATCGTCCCGGATGTTATTGCGCCGGGTGATTTTATGTTATTTAAACATCAAGGCCCAAAAATGAAGATTCGTTTTGCCGGAATTGTGCGCGCTGTTCCCCGTGCGCAGACCTATCGCAGGTAAAGCCGTCGGACTGTTCGAAAACCCTTATTTAATGAACGTGTAAATTAAATGCTCTATCATCTGCTTCTTCCCCTTTCTGAAGACTACATCTTTTTTAACCTGTTTCGGTATCTGACATTCCGAACGGGTGGCGCGATTATGACGGCGTTGTTTATCTGTTTTGTTATTGCGCCGCCGATGATCCGTTGGCTTAAGAAAAAACAAAAAGAAGGGCAGCCCATTCGTGATGACGGGCCTGAAACCCATTTCGCCAAGGCGGGAACGCCGACAATGGGCGGCTTGATGATTCTGATCTCGGTTACGGCCTCCACACTACTTTGGTCTGACCTTGGTAATCCGTTTGTGTGGATCGCGTTAATGGTGATGGTCGGTTACGGCTTGATCGGTTTCGGGGACGACTACCTGAAGCTGACCAAACGCAACACTAAAGGTCTTCCGGGGAAGTTAAAGCTCCTCGCACAATTTATAATTGGCGGTGTTGCGGCTGTTTGGATTATGGAGGCGCTACCGGGCCATATAAATCAACATGTCTCGATTCCTATTCTTAAAGATGTCTACGTGTATTTGGGGATATTCTTTATCCCTTGGGCGCTTGTGGTCATGGTCGGGGCATCGAATGCGGTGAACCTGACCGATGGTCTTGATGGCTTGGCTATCGTTCCTGTCGCTATTGCCGCCGCATGTTTTGGCTTTATCAGCTACCTCGTCGGTAACGAGATTTACTCGGAGTATCTCAATATTCCCTACGTCGTCGGCACGGGCGAGCTTGCGATTTTATGCGGGGCATTGATTGGCGGCGCCATGGGATTCTTGTGGTACAACGCGCCCCCTGCCGCAATCTTTATGGGTGATACTGGCTCGCTCGCAATGGGCGGTGTGCTGGGTACAATCGCCGTTATCGTTAAGCATGAATTGGTGCTCGCGATCGTCGGCGGTCTGTTTGTTCTGGAGACTGTGTCGGTCATCGTGCAGGTCGTCTCCTTTAAGCTGACGGGTAAGCGTGTATTCGCTATGGCGCCTTTGCACCATCATTTTGAGAAAAAAGGTTGGTCCGAGCCGACAATCGTCATACGATTTTGGATTATCGCCGTCATTTTGGCATTGATTGGGTTAGGGACTTTGAAGCTACGTTAATGATTGATTGTCGTCCATTCGTTGAACAATGTGCAGGTAAGCCGATAGCCGTTTTCGGTCTGGGCTTATCGGGCTTGTCGACGGTCAAGGCGCTCGTAAAAGCCGGCGCTGAGGTCAAGGCATGGGATGATAATGAAAAAGCCAGAACGGCCGCCCAAGAAGCAGGCGCGAAACTCGTTGAACTTAACGAAGAAAGCCTGAAAGATTGCGCGTTGCTTGTTTTGGCGCCGGGTGTCCCGCTAACATTCCCGGAGCCGCATCCCGTTGTTAAAGCTGCTCAGGCACATGAGCTGGAAATTATCTGCGATCTGGAAGTTTTGCACCGTTGTAATCACGGTTGTCTCACAATCGGTATTACGGGCACGAACGGCAAGTCTACAACAACCGCTTTGATCCATCATGTTTTGCTGGAGTCGGGAAAGTCGGCTGTTATGGGCGGTAATATCGGCGAGGCCGCACTCTCGATGTCCTTGCCTAAAAAGGACGGCATTATCGTCCTTGAACTTTCGTCTTATCAACTGGACCTGTGTCCGACTTTCCGTCCAGATATTGCGGTCTTGCTGAACATCACACCTGACCATATCGACCGTCACGGGTCGTTCAAAAATTATATCGATTCTAAAGTCCGCATTTTTGAGTATGAAGGCGAGCAGGACGGTATCGCGATTATCGGTATCGATGATGAACCGTGCCAGAAAATACATGACCGCTTGATCGCATTTGAGTTGGGTAAGCGCGTGACACGCCCAGTGTCATGCTCGGCCGCTGTCGAAGATGGTGTCTTTGTTGAGGACGGCGTATTGTTCGATACGCGCGACGGACAGCATGAAGAACGCCAGTCTTTAAAGGGTCTGACTGCTTTGCGTGGAATGCATAATTTCCAAAATGCCGCTGCCGCATACGCCGTCTGTGCTTCGCGCTTTATCAATCTTTCCGTTGATGAAATCTTTGATGCCATCCGCACCTTTCCCGGCTTGCCACATAGACAAAAGCAGGTCCGCGTCATTGACGGCGTGCCGTATATTGATGACAGCAAGGCCACAAACGCAGAGGCCGCAAGTAAAGCCATATCGGCTTACGAAAAAATTTACTGGATCGCAGGCGGTATCGCCAAGGAAAGCGGCTTGAAAGAAGTACAGCCTGTTCTGTCGAACATTCATCACGCTTATTTAATTGGTGAGGCAATGAATGAGTTCGCGAGCTGGTTGGATCAATATTCTATTCCGTATTCGCTTTGCGGTGATATGGGTAAGGCCGTTGAGCAGGCGCATGAGCATGTGCAAAACGAACGCGGGCAACCGGGTGCTAACGGGGTGGTTCTTTTGTCACCAGCCTGTGCGTCCTTTGATCAATACGCATCATTCGAAAAGCGCGGACAACATTTTCAGGAACTCGTTATGGCGCTGCCTGATAATAAAGGCGAGGTCGCCGCATGAGCCGCCTGTCCAGAACCGATAAATCACTCTTGGCTCAATGGTGGTGGACCGTTGATAAGGGCATGATCGCCGCGTTTTGTATTCTGGCCGTGCTTGGGGTTTTGCTCGTCGCAACAGCAAGCCCCCCTGTCGCTGAACGTATTGGTTTGGGCTCGTTTCATTTCCTCAAACGTCATGTAGTGATCCTGCTGCCGTCGCTTGCGCTATTGGTCGGGCTGTCGTTTCTATCCCAGAAAAATATTCGCCGCCTCGCCACCGTGGTTTTTATAGGCAGTTTAATTGCCATGGTGCTCGCCCTGTTAACGGGAATGGAAATTAAGGGCGCGCAAAGATGGATCCATGTTTTCGGCTTTTCGCTGCAACCCAGTGAATTCGTAAAACCCGCCTTCGCGATCCTGTCGGCGTGGATGATGTCGATGCAAAAAGAAAAGCAGGGCTTTCCCGGTAATGCCGTTACGGCGGGGCTTTATGTTTTAACGGTGACATTATTATTGATGCAGCCCGATCTGGGGATGACGGTGATCGTCACATCAATCTGGGCGGCGCAGATATTTCTGGCCGGTTTCCCGTTCCGTCTTTTATTCGTTCTGATGGTTCTGGGTGCGGTCGGTATGGGCGCGGCTTATTTCGGTTTCGACCACGTGCAAAGCCGTATCGACAGATATTTATATCCTGAAAAAGGCGATACGTTCCAAGTCGATCTATCCATGCAATCCTTCCAGAATGGCGGCGTTCTGGGAACCGGACCGGGGCAGGGCGTGATTAAAATGGATTTACCGGATGCCCATGCGGACTTCATCTTTTCTGTCGCGGCGGAGGAAATGGGACTGATCGCGGTCTTTGTTTTGCTCGGCCTTTACGGCTTTATTCTGCTGCGCGGTTACAACCGTTTGATGCATTCCAATGATATGTTCACCGTTCTTGCCGTAGGCGGCCTGCTGACGATGTTTGGTCTGCAGGCACTGATTCATATCGGCTCGAGCCTTCACCTGCTGCCGACAAAGGGCATGACTTTACCCTTCATCAGCTATGGCGGTTCGTCACTGCTTTCGATGGGCTTTTCGATGGGCGTCGTGCTTGCATTAACGCGTTACCGAAAACGTTCCGGCATATCGAAAGGCGGTTTATCGCTGACGTCTAAACGATCAACAGCCGAGGTCGCGATATGATCAAACAACCAATTCTTTTAAGCGCAGGTGGCACGGGCGGACATGTTATGCCCGCCCAGGCTTTGGCGCTCGATCTTAAGTCACGTGGTTATGCTGTCGAGTTGGTGACGGACAAGCGCGGCATGAAATATGCCGAAAATTTCGGAGACATTCCGATCCATGAAATCCGCGCAGGCACTTTGGGCGCAGGCGTAATGGGCAAGGTCAAAGGCCTGATGGATTTGGGAATTGGTGTGATGCAAGCGCGAGCACTGGTTTCACAAATCAAACCGTCTGCCGTTGTTGGTTTTGGCGGCTATCCGTCTTTCCCCGCCGTTTACGCGGCGCAGAAGAAGGGCATCCCGACCATCCTGCATGAGCAAAACGCGATTATCGGTAAGGCCAATGCAATGCTTGCGCATAAGGCCGAGCGCATCGCATCCTCCACGCCGGAACTTCGCGGTATCGATGAAATTGATCGTGTGCGTACTGTCTTTACGGGCAATCCTGTGCGCTCTGAAATCTCTGCTCTATACACGCAGCCATTTCCCGTTCTGAGTGATGATGGTTTGCTGCATATTCTTGTGATGGGTGGCTCTCTCGGCGCACATGTATTCAGCGAAGTTTTACCCGAAGCGCTGTCTCAATTGCCGCAGGATCAACGCGCACGCTTGCGGATTGTTCAGCAATGTCGTGAGGACGATATTGAGGAAACAAAACAAGCCTACGCCAAGGCTGGTATAGAAGCCGAACTCTACACCTTCATTCAGGATGTCGCGGAATGTTTGAAAAACTGCCACCTCGTGATTGCCCGCTCGGGGGCGAGCACAGTTGCGGAAGTTTCAACAGCGGGGCGTCCGGCGATCTATGTCCCGTATCCGCACCACAAGGACCAACAGCAAAAAATGAACGCGGATGTTGTCTCCGATCGCGGCGGCGCGTGGCTTATGACGCAAGATGGCTTTACGCCCGATGCCGTGCTTTCACGTATCGAAACATTCCTGCAAAATTCCGAAATCCTGTTCCGTGCGGCCGAAAAGGCACGTGCCTGTAGTAAGCCCGACGCGGCCAGAAAGCTTGGAAATTTGGTCACAGCTGTTATAAGTGGCTGGACGCAGGAAGACGAGATTTTATAAAAGGGTCAAATTATGAGTATTCAATACGGTTTGCCGAAAGATATCGGCGCATTGCATTTCATCGGAATTGGCGGAATCGGCATGAGTGGTATTGCCGAAATTCTGCACAGCCTTGAATATACCGTACAAGGGTCTGATCAGGCCGAAGGTGCGAATGTTAAGCGTCTGCGGGATGAAGGTATCCGCATTTCTATCGGCCATGAAGCCGCGAATATCAAAGACGCCGACGGCAATCTGCCCGCGGCTGTCGTTGTTTCTTCTGCGATCAAACAAGACAATATAGAGCTGCAAACCGCGCGTGAAGCGGGAATACCGATTGTTCGCCGTGCCGAAATGCTTGCCGAATTGATGCGTCTGAAATGGTCGATCGCGATTGGCGGCACGCACGGTAAAACGACAACAACATCAATGGTCGGACAACTTCTTGAAACTGCGGACTTTGACCCGACCGTCATCAATGGCGGTATCGTCAATGCATACGGAACCAACACGCGTTTGGGACAAAGCGATGTTATGGTCGCCGAAGCGGATGAAAGTGACGGCACGTTTACACGCCTTCCCGCATCCGTTGCTGTTGTAACCAACATCGACGAAGAGCACATGGATCATTATGGCTCTTTCGAACAAGTCAAAGACGCCTACCGTCAGTTCATCACCAACATTCCGTTCTACGGTTTTGCCGTGCTGTGTCTTGATCACCCCGAAGTGCAGGCGATGATCCCATCCGTAAAGGATCGTAAAATTCTGACCTACGGTTTTAATCCGCAAGCCGATGTACAGGTCAGCAATTTGGAAATGGGCGCGGACGGCAGCCGTTTTGATGTCCGTTTTGCCGCACATCTGAATGATGGCGAAGAGCTGAACTTGCGCGATGTCTATCTGCCGATGCTTGGCCGTCACAATGTCCAGAACGCCCTTGTCGCTCTGACGATTGCGCAAGAGATGGGCGTGAAGCCGCCAATCATGAAAAAAGCGTTGGAGAATTTCACAGGCGTAAAACGCCGCTTCACCAAAACAGGTGAAGTGCAGGGCGTTACAATTATTGACGATTACGCGCACCACCCGATCGAAATCGAAACGGTTCTCAAAACCGCCCGCACTGCCGTTCAGGCCAATGAGGGGCGTGTGATTGCCGTTATGCAACCGCACCGTTACAGCCGTTTGCAAGATTTGTTCGAGGATTTCTGCAAATGTTTCAATGACGCCGACACAGTCATCATCGCCGACGTATACGAAGCGGGCGAAGACCCGATTGAAGGCATTCATAAAAACGCGTTGGTCGAAGGCATCAAGAATCATGGTCACCGCGAAGTCATAGCCTTGCCTGACCGTAAAGAGCTTGCGCATTTTGTCGCCAAAGCCGTGCAGGCGAATGATTTTGTGATTTGCATGGGCGCTGGCGACATCACCGCATGGGCTTATGAACTCCCGCAGCAGCTCGAAAGCGAGCTTGAAAAAGCAAAAGGTCACGCTGCCTGATATGTCCGTGCGCGGAGAGATCATAGAACACGCGCCGCTTGGCGAGCAGAGCTGGTTTCGCTGCGGCGGGACTGCCGATTTGTTGTTCAAACCCGCCGACACTGACGACCTTATCGGATTCTTAAAAACCCGCGATCAAACGATACCGCTGACCATTATCGGCGGTATGGCCAATATGATTATCCGCGATGGCGGCATTCGCGGGCACTGTATTCAGCTTGGCAAAAACCTTTCCACCGTGACCGCACTGGATGATCAATATATCGAGGCGCAGGGCGGGGCACTGAATGGCAGCGTCGCTGCCGCCGCAGTTAAGAACGCGATTGGCGGTCTGGAGTTTTTGTCGGGTATTCCCGGTTCCGTTGGCGGTGCGGTGAATATGAATGCGGGCGCTTACGGGTCGGAGGTCAAAGACGTTCTGGTCGGTGCGAAGGCTGTAACGCTTTACGGTGAGGGGCGCCGATTCACGGCCGAAGATTTGAAAATGACATATCGTCATACCGAACCGCCCGAAGATGTGATTATCACCAAAGCCGTCTTTAAGGGTGTTCCGGAAGATTACGAAACAGTCAAAGCGCGCATCACAGAGATTAAAAAGAAGCGTAACGATACGCAGCCGATAAAGGAAAAAACCGGCGGCTCTACCTTTGCCAATCCTGAAGCGCTAGCGCTGCGCCGTGCGGGACTGCCCGAAGATATGCGTGCATGGCAGGTTGTCGAAAAGGTTGGTGGGCG
>CAZLTT010000058.1:0-12588 GCA_964562515.1 uncultured Micavibrio sp. | reverse complement strand
TATAGAATAATCTCTGTCGAGCATCTACCTCTTATCGCTCCACGAGTACATGATAGTAGGCTAGGTCAGCATCGTTAGGATCGTTGGCGCTGTCGTTGAAATCAGCACAACCGAACGGCTGACCGGCAAAAACACCGTCAAGAGTATTCCCTGCCCCTGCAGCTACAATATCCAAGCCGGAGATACCTCCGTTGGCGAATTTCTTTTCATCAGTATTATCTGGAACATTTGTAGCTGACGCATCAGGAACACCATCGTTATCTCCATCGTCACCCGCAACAAAATTTATACCGAGCTCTTCATTCAATCTCACACAAATGCCCTGAGATATTCCCGGTAAAAATGCAATAACATCGGTGTTAGATACAGCCCCCCCGGATGTACCAATCTGGTTAATTTCATAATTTGAAGCAAAGACCCATTCGCCCTGTTGAGAATTGGCCATAACGTCAGGTGGAGCTGTCACTCTAGTAGCTCCGCCACCATCTGTGTGAAAGACGCATGCCGCAGGCGCACTGTTACATGTACCTGAAAACTCGGATGGCGGATCAAAGTTCATCTGATCAATCGTTGTACCGTTGATGATCATTCTTACGATTGCGGTTCTGACTGACGCCGGATATTGCGTTACCGTAGCGGAGTTAACCAGAGCGCTTTCGCCGTCTGTTCCGCCGGCCCCTGAACGCGAAGATTGTGTTACCGCGTAAGAGAGTGCTGCAAACAAAGCCACGGCAATCAAAATAAGGAAGAGAACGTTCCCTGATTCAGTACGACGTCGATACATAGAATGATCCTTTAAAACATTTTGTAACAATTGCAGCATTTCAAAATTCTCCACTCAATTCAATACTATATCATCCGAATTAGTTCACCGAAACCTTGTTTATTTTCAATGTGGCCGATAATTCGTAACGATCACATTCCCGACCGACGCAAAATTTATCTACGTTCACTCGCCAACCCGATCCACCATTCTGGACATGCCCTACAGCTTCCCTGAACTGACCGAAGTCTCTTGTGGAATTAGCCGTCAGCGTCACAGTCGACCCGCCGCCACTGATTTCCAATCCTGTATAAATTGTTTTTAACTCGCCGATGAAACTCTCGACCTCCGCGCGGTTTACACCTACGTCCCTAATGGTAGGAATTTTAGGCTGTAAAGCCTGCGCATCTTGAAACTCTGCGCGAATTTCGGTGAGCTTTTGAAGCTGAACTGTTGTGAACAACCCAACAGCCGCGGCAACAGCCCATGTAACGCCCGCCACAATTAACATTGTTTGGCCGGTATTTTGGGGCAATTTTTCAAGAAAAAGGTTCAGGTCGTCGGCAGCTTTTGGGCTGGCGTACTTTTTAAGAGAACGCCAATCAAAACCCTTAAGGGATTGTGATACCTTACTAAAATCCAACTTCTATGCTCCCGATACGACTTTTTATTTATCCGTTATCTACTATTTATTTTAAATTATAGAGGTTAACCTCTATTTAACATAAACTATCTTGTGCCTTGCACACGAATTCGCCCATCCTCGGCCTTTGCATTTTCCGAAGGGACGCTTCCACCGAGCTTTTGACGGACTGTTTGCACGAAAGGCTCCGGCACTAATGCTTCCCATTTAACCTGATTATTCTGCACTTCGTATTTTACAAGCGTACTGTCCAACTTTGACAAAGTATCCAATATCTCCTGCACCCGCACCATGTGGCGTATCGTATCACTTTGCATAGCGTTATACGCATTCAACATCAGCTGCTCAGAGGCCCGCTGAGAGTCCTCCTGAACACGTTTCAAATCACGCTGAATAAAGTTTACGGAGATGTAAGAGAACAGCAAAATCAGACCGGCAACCAACGTCACCAAAAGGCCTGAGTAAATCAACATACGTACCGTAGCACGCGATAGTTTTTCTGTGTTGAGAGTTCGGTTTGTCCACGGTGCTTTTTCAGCAACGTCGGCGTTTATACTGACAAAATTTGCATCCATACTTTGCACACGCGGCAAGATCGTTCTGGACGCGCCCAAAAAGACTTGCATCCTTCCTGTTTCAGGGTCCCAACGCAAAGCGGACGCCAGACCTTCCTGCTCATACAGATAAACAGTCTCCCGGTCCCAATACTCACTGTTCCCCGGCAGGGCCGCCGCGAGCGGGCACCAGCTGTTCGGGTTGGAGGCCAACGATGAGGACGGACAGGCCAAGTACCAAATGCGGCCTTCATCAATAGAATAACAGTAATGTACTTTTTCTGTTGCACAGGCTTGTGACGCAGCGTTCCAGACAGCCTCGTCTTCCGTACCGGGCACGTGGGGAATTACACCGCCAACAAGTTCTTGAGGAAGATAAGGCTTCAGATCTTTGACGAAATCTTTGGCTTCACCGGCCAGATAATCGCTCACGCCGGGGGCGAGACGGGATACGCCCGGCGAATTGCCCTGGATTTGTTTTCCGGGAAGTCCCTTATCTTTAGAAATCAGAGCCAAATTGCTCCCCCCAACTCAAGCCTTAGCTTGCCTAGATAGCGCCCTCCATAAGGCCGCCCATCATTGAATCCATACTCACATTCATAATCGTCAACGCATAAATCGCACTACCGAAAGCCACTGCCAAAAATAAACCTGTAATCGCGAAGGCGAGCCACACAATCATCGAGTGCTTTGTCTTTGCCGCTTGCGAACGCATTTCGGCGATAGACTCCATTACTGTAGCAACTTGTTCAAGATCGGACAAGGCTGCGAGCTCCAAACGCTCGCTTCGGATAAGGGGTTTACGGTCCAGTGCAGATCCTAAAGAAACACCCCTACTGAGATCTTCGAGTGAGTCATCCCAATATTTAGCAACGTCCGGAGATGAAGATGCCTCCGAAGACTGCTCGAGCGTATCGTTAATCGGTACAAGCCCCCGCAGCATTCGCGCAGCCGCGGACATAGAATCCGCAAAAGCCAAGTCACGCAAATATCCGCCGATCAACGGTATTCGACGCACCATACGCGCTGTCGGCCAGTCTTTGCGGCCACGGTTGAGCCAATACGAAAACACGCACCACCCCATAAAAACCCCGAGAGCGGTCGATGAATAAATCAGCACATCCCAGAGAAGTTCTAGATTACCGACAACACTGGTAAATTTTTCCAATTCTTCCGGGTCTGTAGGCGGGTTTTCCCGAAACCATTTCAGCACCAAATCCTTACCCGCCCAAAGCGAGGTAACGATGGAAAACACGTCAAATGCCAACCATCCCATCGTCCCCATAATCGCGCGGGCGTTTTTACGTTTTTGCGTAATGGAATGAATGGCGTGCGGTATCCCTTCCACAAGGCGGTTTGCACGCTCCGAACCTGCAAGAATAGCCAGAGTACCATGGTCAAAAATGTTCAGGGCTTTGAGCGCATCAATAACGCCGAGCCCTCTGGAAAGGGCCTCTCGGGCGGGCGCGAGAATATTTTGTCTGCGTGGATGTGTTTCGGCCTGAATGATCTTCCACAGTGCGACCCCAGGGGATGTCGCTGTCGAGCGGAACTGGATACCGCGAAGCAGCTGCACCTGCCACCATGTTGAACGCGCCAGCAACCTCTCCAGAGGAGAGCGTTCATGCGGACGGACATTCAACACATAGCCTCCTTTTTTAACTACGCTGTGGCGAACATCCTCAACCGAAGGCAGGTAAAAGGTTTCCGTGACCGTTTTCGGTCCGGAAGATGTTTCATAAGCTATTTGTGCAACCCACTGCTGCATAGCGTATTAGCCCTCGCTTTGTCCTCTTATGGATGCGCCCCTTGAAACGAGACTTTTAAGATTGAAAGACTATGCCCAAAGTCCCTCTACACAACAATTATAGCCGAAAAAGGCTACCCAAAAATTAACGCAATATGAAAATATTTTGCCGGTTTTGACCAAAAATTATTGCTCGACATAGGAAACAGCCGCTTTCGGGTCGACCAAACCGGACTTAATCAGGTCAATCAGGCCCTCTTTACGGGTGTGAACGATCACGCCGTCCTCTTTAAGGATGTTGTTCACATTCCCCATAAGGGCTTCATATATATCGTTTCTTTGCGCAGGACCGAGCGTAATCAGCAAGGCATCAAGCAGTAGGGTACGACCGGAAATACCCGTTCTATTACACAAGTCACAACCGGATGTGTTGTGGCGACGGATCTTAATTTCACCATCATCCAAGCCCAGCAATTGCATCTCGTCTTCACGCAGCACATTGCTTAAATCATCTTTGTGCGCGCAGCCCTGACACAGGGTACGGACCAGGCGTTGGTTAAGGATACAGCGGACCTGCTGCGCCAATGTGTATGTCGATGAACGCTCCCGCTCGGGGGGCATCAGGGACCGCAGACGCTCAAATGTTTGCAACGCCGTATCCGCGTGAATGGTCGAAATAACCGTGTGACCTGACTCGGCCGCTTTCAGCGATGTTTCAACGGTATCCGCATCACGCATCTCCCCGATAATAATGTAGTCAGGGTCATGACGCATCGAAGCGCGGATCAAATCAGCAAACGAGCCTCCCGGCATACCGGGACGGACCTGCCACTGCGTGGCGTAGCGGAGTTCATATTCAATCGGATCTTCAATAGTCAGAACGTGGCGGCGGCGGCGATCAATTTGCTGCACGCACGCATAGAGCGTTGTTGTCTTACCCGAACCCGTCGGACCGGAGAGCATGATCATACCCCCGCCCCCTTTAATGTCGGGCGAAAGTAACCGTGCAAGGTGGTCGCCGACATCTTCATGACGACTGAAGAGTTCGTCAAAGCCTTTCAACGCCGCACGGTCGAGCAGACGAAGGGTGAGTTTTTCACCGTCCTGCGCTTGCGGCCCTGCAGCGACACGCACATCAATCGAACGGCCTTGCCATGTGAAGCCAAAACGTCCGTCTTTCGGTGTTGTTCTGTCCCCGAAGTTGAGGCCCGCATCACGTTTCAACAATGTCGTCAGACGCGCCATTGCTTCGGCGGGCAGCAAGTGCATCGGCATCATATCGCCGTCGATACGGTATTGAATCCAGTTCGGGGCTTCGGGATTATTGTCCTGTACGAGGTGAATATCGGATGCGCGCATTTGCAAGGCTTCGGCCATCATATCGCGCTGAAACTGGTTGAGCAGCAAGCCGTTGTCGGGATCGGTCAGCCATTGCGCCAATGTTTTTTCACAACGGTCTGCGGACAGGTCATGCACAGAGCGCAGTGTGTCAATCAGCTCTTTCCTGTCCCAAACCTCGACCTCGATACGCTCGACCTGAAAACCGCTTCGGCGTGCAGTTGAAATCAAGGCATCGACCTGACGGTCATTCAGTTCATGCAAGGGGGCAATCCGCATTGTGCCCTCACGCAAACCAATCAAGTGAATACTCAACGGCAGCCAAGATTGCACAGGCAGGATCGCGCGAAGCTGATCTCCTGTAGCACGGTCTTTGATCCCCTCCTCCTCTTCGGAAGGGGCGGCCGCGCCAGCCATATCAAGTAATTGTTCGGTTGATCGCGCAATACCCTGATCAAGCAGAAGCGTTCTTTCACGCTGCACCATGTCGAGATAGCGCTCGCGCCCGTCACCTGTTTTTGTGCGTTGCTTGATTTTTTGTTTTGTCTCAGCCCCTTCGGGGGCGTCATTTTGCGTGATTTCGTCACTCATAATTCAATTTTCCGCTTTTAACGGGGCGAAAACTAGATATCTGAATCCACATCAGAACTGCTGTTACCGCCACTGCCGCCATCATCATCGTCATCATTTGATGATGCATTAACGCGGTTAATAGATGATAAAGATCTGTCGAAAAGCAGCAGCACGCGCTGACCTTGATGAATAAACTCGATACCGTTTTTCTGGATCAATACAGTCCACTGTACCCCGCCCAAGACAATTTCTTCGCGATCAAAAACAAGACGGCTTCCGCCCGGCCCGTTGATGATTGCGCGCGTCGGCGAGAATGACGTAATTTTGTAACCGTCCAATACGCCGTTTATGTTGCTGACTGTGGGCAGACCAAAACTGGATGTAGACGATACACGTTGGCGATTATCCTGAGCCGCCTGCCTTGGGGACTGTGGGACACCCGCATCTGTTGCGGCCTGATTACGTTCCGGCAAGTCCAAGTCCTCTTCGGATATAACCGGAACCTGAATTTCGCCGCCAAGCACAATCGCTTTTTGATCCTGACTGACCGTTGCGATGGCATCGCCGCGAACAGGCAAAACAAGAACGCCACGTGCACCGTTATGCAGGACCTGAATATCATCCAGAATTTCACCAACACGCGTTGGCGACCATGTTACGGTCAGAGGGCAAGCCTCGACAGGTTCAAGTACAGTACCGGGCAGACATCCGTTTTCTTTGAAACCAACACCGTTATCAGAGCCGGAAATACGGATATCCTGCAGAATAACAGGTGCGTCACCGACATTTACAAGTGAGGCCGTAATGCTCGACGCGGTTGCGATATCAGAACCGAAGTCGACCTCTTCAAAAGAAGACACCAACAACCCCTTACCCGGAACAGCTTCGGGGAAGATTTGTGCTTCATCTGTTTCGTCCGGTTCAAACTCACCTTTAAGCAGGACGCTTGAAAGTGCAGCCGGACCAGTGTGCTTTACAACCAAGACACCCGAAGAACGACCACGAAGCTTGGGAGACCATGTCACCACAGCGATACAGGACTGCCCCGCAGCCAGCGTTTCACAATCGGTTTTCAAGGAGTAGCCGGATTGCTCACTCGCATCGATATAAATATCAGTGATATCGATCGGATTGGATGTGATATTCCGCAAAACAACCGGCTCGATCAATGTTTGCGCAGCGTCCAGAGATTCAAAATCAACCTCATCAGGAATAGCTTCAACATCACTTGTTAAGCGATCACCGGAACCTTCGGTCGTCTCCACGTTTCCTGAAACAGTCGAGGTGACGAGACGTGTACGGCCACTATGTGCCATCAACATTTCGACACGCCACGGTCCGGCCTGAAGACCTTTAATAGACAGAGCGATTGCGCATTCAGCACCTGACGCCAACGGCTCGTCTTTACATTGGTTTAACGACACTTCTGCCGAAACGGTAGAGGACGGGTACAGACGAATTGTTCCGGTTTGAACAGGCTGCCCGCCTTCGTTGCGAAAACGCACAACGACTTGCGCAGTTGCGCCGATAGGAATAGCACCGCCATCGACAGACGAGTCCACAGGCACAAGGCCGCCACTGCCGCCACCAGAAACCGTCGCACCGGGATCTTCGAAGCCCGCATACTGCGCTTGCGCATTTGACGATGCGCACAATAAAATTCCGGCTATGGCAAATAATACTCGAAAATGCGAATGCATGATTTTGAAAAACTTCAGAAATGAGGACATGTCAGCCTACCGTTAAATACACCAACACAAATTATAGCATACCACAAAAACGAATCGTGACAGCATGAAATTATCGTTTTTTAAAAGGACGAATCAGCAGCTTTAAAGCTTAACCCCCAGAAGGATTCAAGATGTCAGCGGGAATGGCGGAGGTGGGAAAAACAACAGGTCCCGAGCTGTCATCCGTTGCCGGAATACGGGCCGGATCGCGAATAACTGTTTTTTGTGCGAAGCCCTGATCACTGCCTTCCGAAGTGTAGACAATAACGCGCGGCTTCAACAGAAACACAAGCTCGGTATTACTGACCGTTGCCGAACGACTTGTCGGGATAAGCGGACGCATAAAGCCCGGACCGGACTCATCGTACTGATCGCTCTCACGCACCAACCCCGCAATAAGGAGCGAGTCACCCGGACGGATACGAACAGCCGTTGTCAGTTCACGTTCAGTCGTATTCGGCAACTGAAGAACGGTTCCATCCGCATCAAAGTTCGAGAACCCCTGGAATTCCTGCAGATCGATTTCGATATCACCGTAAATCGTTGCGTTATCCCAGATACTGGAGATCGTCAGGGTAAAACCCGTATCAACGGAATCTGTTTCGGTGGAAACCGTTACCTCACCATCATCAACGGAACGGCTAAGTGATGAAACAAAGTTTTGCGTATCTGCGGCACGCAAACTTGCCTCGGCCCCCGATAGTACAGTGATCTGCGGCTGAGAAATTGTCTTCACGGCACCGTAACCGGAAATAAATTCAAGGACGTCATTTCCGTCAAAGGACGGCGTACCACTGACGGTCGGCAAGCCGATACTGATCGGCGTAAAGCCCGCACCAACGCCGCCCGGTATATCTATACCTGTCGCAAACTTCCCGAATACATCAATCTCTTGCCAATCAATACCCGTTGCGTTTTCGTTATCAAGACTGACTTCCCAGATATAAATCTCGAAAATAATGAGCGCTGTGTTTGCCCGAACGCGCTGAAAATAACGCTCGGCCAATTTCGCTGTTCTGTTCGTTGCCTCGTAAATAATTGTTCGCGTCGCCGTTTCCGTGATCGGCGTTTCACCAGTGATTGCCGCGATACCATCAGCCAGCGACGTCAGGAAGCTGTCATCCCCTACCGGCGGAACGGTAACAGTGAATGTCTGCAATTCTTTAATGACAAGCAATCCGTCCTCAAAAGAGCAATACAAATCAGCCAGTCCACAAACACGCTCAACGACACTATCGAGTGAGCCACGCAAATTCGCGACCGTAATCGTGCGGGTCAGCCCCTCTTCCGTTTCGAAGGCTAGCGGGATTTGATAATCCGCCAAAATTAATTGCAGCGCGCCAGCCACAGTTTCCGAACGCAACTCAAACGGACCAACATGATCTTTCGGCAATGCCGCACCGGCCGCAACCTCGGGCACCAAAACATCGCTACCCAACGGCAGGTAAATCACACTATCGGGCTTTTCATTAATAGCTTCGGGTTTTTCCTGCGCAACAGACGGCGAGGTGATTTTTAAATTTCGCGCACCCGGAATATCAACATCGGCACACGACCCCAAAAGCAACAGAGACGAAGCCACACCCAAAACAGAAAACATTCTGGATGCACCGAAAAATCTAATCTTAAAAAAATCTTTGATCATGAAGACGACCCCCGCGAAAGAGACTGCAGAGTCTTTGAAACGACTTTTACAAGTCTATCGCGCTCAACAGGTTTCATCAAGACCGCGGAAATATTCCACTTGTTCGCCTCGGACAAAAGGTCGGGATTTTGATCCCCCGTCACCAACATGACAGGTGTGCTTACCTCCTGACCACGTAAGGTGCGAACGAACTCAAACCCATCGATGGGCTCCATCCGCACATCAACAATCGCGAGCGCAATACCGTCATCCATTTTAGATAGCGCATCCTGCCCGTCCGTCGATTCAACAGTATCGTAGCCCTCATCACTCAAAAACTTGACGAGTTGCATACGCACAAAATCGTTATCTTCGACTACCAGAATTTTTGCCGCGTCAGACATGAACGCTCTTAGACCTTAATGTGGTTAAACACCATAAACAAATGGGCCGTAAATTTTACAGCCTTACTATACTAGATTGAGAACCACACAAAACACCAGAGACCAGAGGCGTTAAGCCTGATGTTATACACACACCTCTAGTAGGACAGGTCCGTCTATGCAAACGCATGCACGAGTGATATTTTGATAGCGTCTATGCTCGATATTGTTTCCATTATATGCCTGCCCCTGACCGTGATCGTTTTAACCGCGCTCGCAATCATCGATTTGCGCACATTGTTGCTGCCCAATATTCTGGTGTTGATTTTTGCCATGCTCGGCGGGTTGTTCCATGTCAGCACGCTGTATTATTACGGCGACATCATCACCTTCGGGCTTGGTGCGTTTATCGGCGGAGCGAGCCTGTATGTCGTGCGCTTTATCGGCAACGCTTATTATAAAACCGACACGCTTGGCCTTGGCGATGTGAAGCTTATGGCTGCGGGCGGGTTATGGCTTGGCATGCATGACATCATGATGGCGATTGCCGCCGGAGCGATTTGCGGGCTTGTGCACGGAATTTTATTACTGGCCCATGGGCGCATCAAAACAGGCACATTTCCGAAGCTTTCCACATTCTCTCTGCCCGCAGGACCGGGCTTTATCGCCGGATTGGTGATTGTGGGGGTTGCAAAATTCTGGGGTCTGCCGCATCTTTCCTTTTAATGTCTAAAGCCTTGAAGAATATCCGCGTATTGGATTTGAGCCGTGTCCTAGCCGGCCCGTTTTGCACGCAACTGCTTGGCGATCTGGGTGCGGAGATCATCAAGATCGAGCGCCCCGGCGCGGGCGATGACACGCGCGGTTGGGGACCGCCCTTTGTTAAAGATGCCGATGGCAACGACACAAGCGAGAGCGCGTACTACCTGTCTTGTAACCGTAACAAGAAATCCGTCGCCGTTGATATTTCAAAACCCGAAGGACAAGAGGTTATCCGTAAGCTGATCGCGCAAAGCGATATCGTCATCGAAAATTTCAAAGTTGGCGGGCTGCATAAATACGGGCTTGGCTACGATGATTTAAAGGATGAATTCCCCAATCTGATTTATTGCTCGATTACAGGATTCGGGCAGAACGGACCCCTGGCGTCAGAACCGGGTTATGATTTTCTGGCGCAGGCCATGACCGGCTTGATGGCCTGCACAGGCGAGAAAGACGGCGCTCCTATGAAGGTCGGTGTCGCATTAAGTGACATTATGACGGGGTTGAATGCCGCGATCGGTATTCTGGCCGCGCTCAATCACCGTCACCAAACGGGCGAAGGCCAACATGTCGATGTTGCGTTGACCGACTGCACGATCGCGAGCCTGACCAACATTGCGCAATACTACCTGACCTCCGGACAAACGGCGCCGAGGCAAGGCAACGCACATGCATCGATTGTCCCCTACGAGGCATTCGAAGCCAGTGACGGGCACGTCATCCTCGCCGTTGGTAACAATACGCAGTTTGCGCGCTTTGCCGAGTTTGTCGGCAAGGGCGAATGGGCAACGGATGATAGGTTTGCAACCAACGCCGCGCGCGTCACAAACCGTGAAACGCTTCTGCCGATGATCAGAGAAATTATCGCCGCACATAGTGTTGAATATTGGGTAAATGAGCTAGAGAAAGTTAACGTGCCGTGCGGGCCCGTTAATACGATGGATAAAGCCTTTGCTATGGAACAAATTCAGGCACGGGAAATGCAGATTGAAATGGAGCACCCGTTATCCGCCGATCCTGTCCATCTGGTCGGCAGCCCCCTCAAACTCTCTGCGACCCCCGTATCCTATGACATTGCGCCGCCATTATGCGGGCAACACACGGACGAAATCTTGAAAAAGACACTTGATTTGAGCGATGAATCTATCGCAGACCTAAAGGCAAAAGGAATACTCGCATGAAAAACCTGCTCGGCATTGATGAACTGAAAAAAGATGACATCGAACATTATCTTGACCGCGCCGCTTATTACAGCCGCGCGCTTCAAGAAGGAAAATGGGATCACGGTAAGCTCGGCGCAAAGCTGATCATGCATCTGTTTTTCGAACATTCAACGCGCACGCTGACGTCTTTTGAAATTGCGGCAAAACGTCTGGGCGCAGATGTCGTGAACTGGAACCCGGAGACAAGCTCCCTCACCAAGGGCGAGAATTTTACCGACACGATCGATACGCTGTCTTCTATGAAGCCGGATGCGATTGTGATGCGTCACGC
Organism: uncultured Micavibrio sp.; assembly: GCA_964562515.1. Classification (GTDB taxonomy): domain Bacteria; phylum Pseudomonadota; class Alphaproteobacteria; order Micavibrionales; family Micavibrionaceae; genus TMED27. Next base: position 977 of record CAZLTT010000058.1, on the reverse strand, counting down.
CGATTACGGCGCGCCGAAATTTGTGGCCGCCCGCGTGGATTGTGCTGTGATTAACGGCGGCGACAGTTGGCGCGAACACCCGACGCAAGCCTTGCTTGATGCGCTGACCATGAAGCAGCATTTCGGTAAGATCGAAGGGCTGACCGTTACCATCGTGGGTGATATCGCGCATAGCCGCGTGGCCAGTTCGAATATGCAATTGCTGCATAAGATGGGGGCGAATGTGCGTGTTGTCGCGCCCGCCGTTTTAATGCCTGAAAAGCTGCCTTTCGAGGAAATCGAGGCGTATGAGGATTTGGCCGAGGGAATTAACAATGCGGATGTGGTTATGACGCTGCGCTTGCAAAAGGAGCGGATGGATACCGCGTTGATTTCATCCGATGCGGAATATTTCAACCGTTATGGTTTGACCGTCAATATGCTCGACCACCATGCGCCGAAAGCGGTGGTGATGGACCCCGGCCCGCTTGTGCGCGGCGTACAAATGGAAGACGCACTTACCGAAGACCCCGACCGTAGCCTGATCCTGAAACAGGTCGCGAATGGCATCCCGACCCGCATGGCCGTTCTCGATATGTTGGTGGGTGATTGATGCTTGAACTTTGTTCAACATACAACGCTTGGTGCTATTTATTTCTTGTATCCTTGTGGCCTTATGTTTTGTCAGCCTATTTGATGGGATCAATTCCTTTTGGGCTTCTATTAAGCAAATTATTTGGCAAAGGCGATATTCGAGAAATAGGATCTGGCAACATCGGAGCAACCAATGTTTTGAGAACAGGAAGCAAAGGTTTAGCGCTAGCAACTTTGCTTTTAGATTTTGCAAAATCTATCGTCCCCATAATTGTTTTTTATCAAATCAACAAGATTGATAATTCTCACGATATCGCCCTTTTAATTGGCCTATTTGCCATCCTCGGACATTGCTTTCCAATCTGGCTGAAATTCAAGGGTGGAAAAGGCGTGGCAACTACATT
>CAZLTT010000057.1:8467-12682 GCA_964562515.1 uncultured Micavibrio sp. | reverse complement strand
GACAATCAACATGACGACCCAGAAATTGATATTTCACCAGAATAATCAGTTACTTATAAATAACACGAAATCAAAATAAAAAATTTTGTGAAACTTTAAGATTTTTGAATACGAATGGTATAGTATGGGGAATATGAGAAAAACATTGCTTGGCTTCATGACGCTTCTAATGCTCACACCTGTTTTGGTGTGCGCAATGTCATTTTGCCCTATGCAATCAGCTCAGGCCGCCCAAAGCGAGCCTTGCCATCAAACTGATGACAATAAAGGTATAATGCTGTCTCTGGACTGTATGGGTGTTGATCTGTTTCAAAGCGACACAGCCAATGACATACAGCCCGACCTCACCATAGACAGTGTCGATTATGTTTTGGCCGACCTTACGTCAGGTTGGAGTCTAACCCCTGCTAATATTCATGGCATTCGCGGCCCTCCTGAAAGGACTACTGAGCCTTATGTCAGGCCATCCCTTATCCTAACAACACAACGTTTTCGCATCTAAACACGCTCTTTTCTTTACGGTTTTCACGCCTTTAAGAAAGGAGCTTTATCATGCGTGTCTTATTATTTGTTTTTGTGTTTTTGACTTTTGCTATGCCTGTAATGGCTGCGCAAGACGTCTACATATGCCCGATGCATCCTCATATCAGCGGTGAAGAAGGCGACACTTGCCCCATTTGTGGCATGTCATTAGTACCTAAGATCGAGGACGTGCCGGAGACCTCTGAACATAGCGACCACGGAAGTGTTCCCGAAGGCGCTTTCCGGATTGATCCGTCATACGTCCATGTTCTTGGCGTTAAAACTGCAGAAGTTAGCCACCACACATTCGGCAAGAACATAAGAGGTTTTGGAAAAGTTCAACCAAGCACAAGGCTGGAACACGCTATAGATGTTCGTACCAAAGGTTGGATTGTTGATCTGGATACAGATGCAGTTGGCGATACAGTCAAAAAAGGCGATCTGCTATTCACTTTTTACAGCCCCGACCTTATGACTGCACAATCAGACTACCTTATCGGCTCCCGTGTAGGGAATGCCGAACAGCGGCTTCGTCTCTTTGGCATGGATGACAAATCCATCGCAGAATTAAAAAAACAAAAACAGTTCCTTGAAAAGACCCCTTTTTACGCCCCCATGGACGGTACAGTAACCAAGCTAAGCGTACGAAAAGGTTCGCACGTCAACGAAGGTGCAAATGTGATGATGCTTCAAGACTTTTCGGAAGTGTGGGTCAACGTTGATGTACCCTTGCGTGATGCTCAATTTTTAGAAATAGGCACCTCGGCCAAAGTCACAATACCCGAAACGGGAAAATCATACGAAAGCACTGTTGATTTTATACATCCCGTCAACAATCCCGACAGCCGAACCGTAATGGTGCGCTTGATAATCACAAATCAAGATGGAGAACTCAAACCGGAAACCTATGTGGATGTAAACTTCAGTGCAGATACGGAATCACGTCTGGCCGTTCCCGCTGAAGCAGTTCTGTATGGAAGCATGGGCGCTTACGTCATGGAGAACGTGGGAGATGGTTATTTCAAACCTGTTATGGTGGAAACCGGAATAACAGCAAACGGCCTGACAGAAATCACTAACGGCCTATCGCACGGGCAACGCATCGTGACATCAGGACAGTTTATGCTTGATGCCGAAAGCAACCTAAAGGGCGGCATGGCGGCCATGGGTCACGATCATGGCGGTATGACAGAGCAACCCGTACAAGAAGAAGGGAACGCTCATGTCCACTAACCCTATACATGACCCTTCAAAAAGCTTTGCTGCCAAAATCATAGATTGGTCAGTCAGCAATCGCTTTTTCATGATGCTTGGAGCTTTGGTGTTATTGGCTGCAGGCGTGGTTTCTATAACAAAAATACCTTTGGACGCTATTCCTGACCTATCAGATACACAGGTTATAATTCGGACCGAATTCCCCGGACAAGCTCCCCAAGTGATAGAAGATCAGGTCACATTTCCGCTTTCCACTCAAATGCTCGGACTACCAAAGACAAAAGTTGTTCGAGGCTTTTCCATGTTTGGCACATCCTTTGTCTACATTGTGTTCGAAGATAACGTTGACATGTATTGGGCCCGAAGCCGTGTACTTGAGTCTTTATCACAAGTCAGAAGCGAATTACCTGCTGGCGCTGATCCTCAGCTAGGGCCAGATGCCACGGGTGTAGGCTGGGTCTTTCAATACGCACTTTTCGACCGCACAGGACAACATGACCTTTCGGAATTAAGAAGCCTTCAAGATTGGTTTGTTCGCTACGAACTCGCAACAATAGACGGTGTTGCCGAAGTAGCCAGTGTTGGCGGATTTGTTAAAGAATATCAGGTCTTAGTCGACCCGAACAAACTTCGTGCATTTGACGTTCCGCTGCAAATGGTCATCGATGCTGTGCGCTCCTCCAATCAGGAAACAGGAGGACGAACCCTAGAAATGGCTGAAACGGAATACCTCATTCGTTCATTCGGCTACATCAATAAAGTCGAAGACCTACAACAGGCCGTTTTGAAAAGCACGGACGGAACGCCCATTACAGTGGGAGATGTTGCGCGGGTTGTTGAAGGCCCCGCCATAAGACGCGGCGTAACTGAACTGAATGGTATTGGTGAAGCTGTAGGCGGCATTGTGGTCATGCGCCCCGGAGCCAATGCTTTAGATGTCATACACAACGTTAAACAGCGTCTTGAAACCATAAAACAAGGCTTACCGGATGGCGTTGAGGTCAAGACAGTCTATGACCGCAGCGAACTCATAGAGGGCTCGGTAGACTATCTTAAAGACAAGCTAATCGAAGAAAGTATCATGGTTGCATTGATAACCTTCCTTTTTCTTCTCCATGCGCGAAGCGCCTTTGTCGCAATAATTACGATCCCTTTAGGTATTTTAGCGGCCTTCATCGTAATGAATGCCCAAGGCATAACCGCCAACATCATGTCATTAGGCGGCATAGCCATCGCTATTGGCGCAATGGTCGATGCATCCATCGTCATGGTTGAAAATGCGCACAGAAAACTGGCAAACATGCCGGAGGACGCTGCAAAAGAAGAGAAACAAAAAGCGCTTATTTTAGCGGCTAAAGAAGTTGGTCCGGGCCTGTTCTTTTCATTACTGATTATCACAGTCTCATTCTTTCCGGTGTTCGCTTTAACGGGCCAGTCCGCAAAAATGTTTACACCGCTTGCTTTCACCAAAACCTATGCAATGGCAGCCGCAGCATTATTGTCTGTAACCGTTGTGCCTGTGCTGATGTTATGGCTGGTGCGCGGAAAAATCAGGCGGGAAGATGAGAACCCGATCAATCGCTTTTTCATTACCATCTACCGACCATTTTTAAACTTGGCTTTAAAATGGAGAAAAACCACCATCGTTTTAGCACTGGCAGCGTTAATAAGCACAGCGCTCCCCGCATCAAAACTAGGCACTGAATTTATGCCTCCGCTCTACGAAGGCGGGCTGTTGTATATGCCTATGACACTACCCGGTGTCTCAGTGACCAAAGCACGAGAAATATTACAAGTCACTAATCGTCAAATAATGACCGTGCCGGAAGTCGAGTTTGCCTTTGGAAAAGCTGGCCGCGCCGATACTGCAACTGACCCCGCGCCTCTTGCCATGATTGAAACATGGATTGAACTAAAACCACGTTCCGAATGGCGACCGGGTATGACCCCGAAAAAACTCATTGATGATTTAAACAAACGCGTTGGCTTGCCGGGCATGATGGATAGTTGGGGCTATCCGATCAAAATTAGGCTGGACATGCTGACAACGGGTATTCGCACACCTATCGGCGTCAAGGTTGCAGGCTCAGACCTCACAACCATTGATAAAATTGCTAAGGAGATTGAAGTCATAGCACGCGATGTTCCGGGAACACGCAGCGCTATTGCTGACCGCGTAGTGGGCGGTAAATATATAGAAATTGAACCCGACCGCAGAGAAATAGCACGATACGGCATCTCTTTAGGAACTGTACAGCGCGTCATACAAACAGCCCTCGGCGGTATGCAACTCGATGAGGCCGTAGAAGGACGAGAACGATACCCTGTGATGCTTCGATATGACCGCCCATTCCGTGAGCATGTATCAGAGCTGGACAATATCTTAATACCTTCTCCGCAAGGCACACATATACCCCTAGCAGATTTGGCCGACATTCGCATTGCGGAAGGCCCATCAATGATCAAGTCAGAAGACGC
>CAZLTT010000057.1:0-8367 GCA_964562515.1 uncultured Micavibrio sp. | reverse complement strand
GACCAACAAATGCGGGAGCACCCTGCCCGTACCTTTGAAGATTTACTTGAAAATGTTCGGCACGGGGCCATTCAGCGTTTGCGCCCCAAGTTGATGACTGTGAGTACAATCATCCTCGGGTTAATTCCTATCTTCCTAACCATCGGACCGGGATCAGATGTAATGCGGCGTATCGCTCTGCCGATGGTCGGCGGCATGGTTAGCACGATGATCCTGACACTTATCCTCATACCCGTTTTATACGCTGTGTACATGCAATGGAAACTCCGACTACCTAACCAAACGAAAGGAAACACTCATGCATAACAGAACCAAGAAAGCAGCATTAGCCGCTGCAGTATCCGCAGCCATACTGGGCTTATCAGCAACAAGTTCTCTCGCACATTTGGAACCCAAGAAGGGCGATGACAAAGAAAAATGTTACGGCGTAGTAAAGGCCGGAAAAAATGACTGTGCAAGCAAAGCGAATAAACATAGCTGCTCTGGCCGCGCCAAAGTTGACGGAGATCCCAACGAATGGATCAAGTTGCCAAAAGGTCTGTGTGAAAAGCTTGTAAGCGGTTCATTAGAACAAAGTGAAAAAGGTTCTGTTGATGATAAACCGGAAGAATAAATACATTCACTTAACTACACTGAGTTTTCTCCTGTTAGCAGGTTGCTCGATGACGCCCGACTACCAAAGACCGGACGTTGAAACGCCCGCATGGACAACGGGAGAAAACTCTACAAATTCTGAAATTGCATACGATTGGTGGAAAAGTTTCGGAAGCAGTGAACTTAACGCTCTTATGCAACAGGCTTTGAATAACAACAATGATTTGCAGGCCTCCTTACATCGAATAGAACAGGCGCGCGGGGAATTACAGATGGCTGGCGCATCTCTTCTACCTTCTGCAAACGTCACGCTACAAGCTATGAATGGCCCTTTGCAGGCTTTCAATATAACGGACAGGCGCAATAACGGTGTCCCTGATTTTACGGCAAATGCTGGAATATCTTATGAATTAGATTTGTTCGGTGCTAACACCGCCAGAGTCGAAGCAGGAAAAGCTAACTTACAAAGCTCACAGTATGCTTATGAGGCCTTGGCACTAATCGTTATGGGCGATGTCGCACAAGGGTACTTTAATGTCGTCAGCCTTCAAGAACGCTATCGTATCGCAAAAGAAAACGTGCAAAGCATAAGCGAGTTATTGGAAGTTGTTGAAGCCCGTTTTCAAAACGGTTCAGTTACTGCCTTGGACGTTGCTCAACAAGAGACGGTGCTATCTAATGCCAAGGCAGAATTAGCAGCTCTAGAACAACAGTTGGCTCTGGCAAAAAACGCTCTTGCGGTAGTTCTTGGACAACCTCCACAGACACTTGAAATAACAGGCCGTAACCTAAAAGGTATTAAACCACCAGAATTGATAGCCTTGCAGCCTTCAGCGCTTCTTGAGCGTAGACCGGACATTAAGCTTGCAGAGGCTAATTTGATAGAGGCAAACGCCAACATTGGCGCAGCAAAAGCGGCATATTTCCCCTCAATTAACTTAGGCACCAATCTACTGTTAGCGGCTAATCCCTCCGCATCCGCATTAGCGTTATTCTCATCCGTATCGGCGCCAATTTTTCAAGGCGGTAGACTTGAAGGAAACCTAAGACGTGCGGAAGGCAAACAAGCCGAGCTTGTTGAAAATTACAAGAAGGCAATTTTGCTATCATTCAAGGAAGCCGAGGACGCATTAGCAAAAACCAAAACATCAAAAAAACGTGAAGCTGCGCTCAGACAGGCTGTCACGCAATCTGAAGAAGCCTATGACATAGCAAAAAAACAATATCGTCTGAGTGCCGTCAATTTTCAGAGCGTTATAAGTGCGCAGCAAACAATGCTTCAAGCAAAAGATAAGTATGCGCAAGCAAGGTTTGAAACACTCTCCTCCAGCATTGACCTGTTTAAAGCAATGGGTGGCGGATGGAAAAGCGACAAAACGGCAGCAACAACAAAAACGGAACCTTAGACCAGCTAATACGTTGAATTTTATAAGTAAAAGAAAGGAAGATAAGATGAAGTATTCGCGTTTTTTTGCCATGATAGCCACCTCAACAGTGGTCATGCTTGGACTGATGTATCTAAACTCATATTCAATCATTGAACATGCTTTTTGGAGTGAAACACGCTTCTACATGGCCTTTGTCATGGGCGCTACAATGGCTGTAATCATGCTTAGCTTCATGCTGGGGATGTATAAAAACAAAAGCATAAACATCGCTATATATCTGGGAAGTTTCGTTGTTTTTGCACTTGCCCTTTTCCTCGTTAGAAGCCAAACCACAATCGATGACACTTCCTACATGAGCGCAATGATCCCCCACCACTCTATAGCAATCATGACCAGTGAACGCGCGGGCATTGAAGATGTTCGTGTTCGTGAATTGGCCGATGATATTATTAAAGCCCAACGCAAGGAAATTAAGGAAATGGCTTGGCTTATTAACGACATTAATACCAACGGGCCTGTGACGAGCGAAGAAGAAAAAGCCAAACGGCCATTACCAGAATTCGAAGGAAAGGTAGACGGAAATGCCCTCTAATACAAAAAAAGCTAGTGTTTATCGCATGGTCATGGACAAGCATATTTGCCCATACGGCTTAAAAACAATCGATCTACTAAAATCAAACGGCTACGCGGTGGAAGATCATCATTTAACCAGCCGTGAAGAGACTGACGCATTCAAAGAAAAACATGAAGTAAAAACCACACCTCAAACCTTCATAAACGATGAGCGTATCGGCGGGTATGATGACCTTAAGAAACACTTTGGAAAAGTTGAAAAAGGCACAACCTACAAACCGATTATAGCCATTTTTGCGACTACATTTTTAATGGCCTTGTCGGCTGCATGGGCAATGTCGGAATTCTCAGTTATACGGGTTTTAGAACTCTTCATTGCTTTAAGTATGTGCGTACTGGCTGTGCAGAAGCTCAAAGATTTAGAAGCCTTCAGCCTTCAATTTTTAAATTATGACTTGCTGGCGCAAAAATGGGTAAAATATAGCTATGTATATCCCTTTGTTGAAATGTTAGCAGGAGCCGCAATGATTTCCGGTTTCCTTACTATTATCTCTGCCCCGGCAGCATTATTCATTGGCACAATCGGCGCAATATCCGTTTTCAAAGCCGTTTACGTGGATAAACGAGAATTAAAATGTGCTTGCGTTGGAGGTAATAGCAATGTGCCCCTCGGTTTCATTTCCTTAACCGAGAATCTAATGATGATGGCAATGGCCATCTGGATGTTGGCCTAACTTTTTCTGCCTATGGTATAAGTGATTATCAAGCGGTCTAGTTGGTTGCTACTCAAAAGAATTCATACAGTTTTTGTTCTCAAACTCCAGGGTAGAGTGCTCGATTTCATACCGATCATGCAGCATCTTTTTTAATTGATGCTTCAAATCATCCATATCCACCCCCTCGCTTAAAACAATATGCGCTTCCAGTGCATTGCGATGCTCATCAAGCTGCCATAGATGAACATGGTGAACATCAGACACACCAATCTCGGATTTCATGGCCGTTATAACCTCTTCAATCTCAATACCTTCTGGTGTCCCTTCCATCAGCAAATGTATGACCTTTGGAATCTGCGTAATCCCCTGCCAAAGCACGTAACCAGAGATGATCAGCGTCATAGCCGCATCCGTCCAGACCCATCCATACAGCAAAATAAGAGAACCCGTGATAATAACACCTACTGAAGCCAATGCATCCGTCACGTTATGCAGGAAAGCGGCCTTGATGTTCATACTGGATTTTGACTGGCTATAGGTTAGCAACGCTGTAAACACATCAACAACCAGAGCAACTCCGGCAACGATCACAACCATCCAGCCTTCAATCGGTTCTGGTGTAATAAACCGCAACAGTGCTTCATAACAGAGATACAGACCGATTATGATAAGTGTAGTCAGGTTAATAAGCGCCGCTATGGTTTCTGCGCGCTTATAACCAAAGGTCTTAAACTGGTCGGGCGGTCTACGACCTATACGAATAGCCACCAAAGCAATGAGCAAAGAAGCCGCATCACTGAAGTTATGAAGCGCGTCTGCTATCAGTGACAAGGAGCCGGAAATTAAACCACCCACAACTTGCGCCAAAGTGAGCAGAATATTGGCTCCCACCGCCCACCAAAGGCGGCGTTCGCCTATTTCAGAAGGATCGCCATGATGGTGATGGCCCATTTTAAACCCTAGTCTTCTTTCTGCGCCTAATACTCAGCCTGCTAGGAAACGACTTATATAAGGCAGGCAATACCAACAAAGTCAGTATAGTAGAAGAAACAATCCCACCGATAACAACGGTTGCTAACGGCCTTTGAACTTCTGCGCCAGCTCCAGTGTTGAGAGCCATCGGCACAAACCCAAGAGAGGCCACTAATGCTGTCATAAGCACAGGACGAAGCCGTGTGAGCGCCCCTTCAATGATAGATTCTTGTAGCGACTTACCCTGTTGCTCTAAATCGCGGATAAAGGAGAGCATGACCACACCGTTGAGAACAGCCACACCGGAAAGTGCGATAAAGCCAACTCCTGCGGATATGGATAAAGGGATATCCCGCAACCATAAGGCCGCTATACCGCCTGTAAGTGCTAAGGGAACGCCTGAAAATATTAATAGAGCCGCACGAGCTGAATTAAAGGCCATGAACAACAGGCCAAAAATTAACAGCAATGAGATTGGCACTACAATCGAAAGCCGTTGCTTGGCAGAAATAAGCTGTTCAAACGTGCCACCATATTCTGTCCAGTATCCGGCTGGAAGCGTAACGTTTTCAGAAACTTTCTCACGGATTTCAGTAACAAAGCTTCCTAAGTCCCGACCACGTACGTTGGACGTTACTACGATACGTCGTTTGCCGTTCTCGCGGCTAACCTGATTGGGGCCATATATAATAGAAATTTCCGCCACTTCACCAAGAGGCACATAATCGGGATTTTCGTCGACACCTTCTTGTTCACCGTTTGGCAACGGGATGGGCAAACGATCAAGAGCATCTATATCAGTGCGCAAAAATTCTGGTAAGCGCACTACAAGTTCAAAACGACGGTCGCCTTCAAAAACTGTTCCAGCTTCACGTCCACCCATTGCTGTCTGTACGATTTCCTGTACATCCGCAATATTCAGACCATAAAGATCCATGCGTTTTCGATCTGGCACGATACTTAAAACAGGCAATCCTGTTACTTGCTCTACCTTTGCGCCTGCTGCCCCATCAATATCCTGAACCACTTCCAGTACATCATTGGCCGATTTAATAAGTTGGTCGAGATCGTCGCCGTAAATTTTAACAGCCAAATCACTCCGCACCCCTGAAATCAATTCATTGAAGCGCAACTGGATGGGTTGTGAAAACTCATAGTTACTGCCCGGAATACCCTCAAGTGCCACTTCCATTTCCTCAACCAATTCCGCTTTCGTTTTAGAGGGATCTGGCCATTCATCGTGGTTTTTAAGCAAAACATAAGTATCGGCAATATTTGGTGGCATGGCATCCGTGGCCACTTCCGCAGTTCCAATTCTTGCAATCACTGTGTCCACTTCAGGAAATTTTTCAACCAACATCTTTTCCATGAATGATTGCATGCGCACAGACTCTGTTAGTGATGTGCCCGGAGCACGTAAAGCCTGCACTGCAATATCACCTTCATCAAGGTTAGGGATAAACTCAGACCCCATTCTGGTTGCTGTAAACAAGCTCAAAACAACCAGCACTATTGCAAAACTTACAACAGGGAGCGGATGAGCGATACTCCAACGCAACATTGGCTCGTATGCTTTTTTTGCACCGCGTATCGCCATGTTTTCTTTTTCATGCACTTTACCTGTAATAAACGTAGCGACGGCGGCAGGAACAAAAGTGATGGACAAAACCATAGCCGACAACAGAGCGAATACGACCGTAAAAGCCATCGGGTGGAACATCTTGCCTTCCACCCCCGTCAGCGCAAAAATCGGAATGTAGACTACTGTAATAATCAAAATACCGAAAATACTAGGCTTGATCACTTCGGTCGTGGCTTTGGCTGCCAAGTCAAAACGCTCCTCTTTTGTAAGAAGTCGCCCGAGCTTGTGCTGTTCCATGCCAAAACGCCGCAGACAATTTTCAATTATGATTACCGCGCCATCAACGATCAGGCCAAAATCCAATGCTCCAAGGCTCATCAAATTACCCGAAACTTTGTTTTCAACCATGCCCGTAATCGTCATGAGCATTGAGATTGGAATCACAAGGGCTGTAATAAGAGCTGCGCGAAAATTCCCCAAAAGCAGAAACAAAATGACAATTACCAATAACGCGCCTTCAGCCAGATTTTTTTCAACCGTTTTGATGGTTTTTTCAACCAAAGTAGTCCGGTCGTAGATCGGCTTTACAATCACACCTTCCGGCAAACTGGCTGCAACTTCTTTAAGTTTTTCTCCTACGCGGTGGGAAACATCGCGGCTGTTTTCACCCATCAGCATCATAGCTGTACCAAGAACGATTTCTTCGCCGTTCTCTGTTGCTGCACCTGTTCTTAAAGGAGCGCCAAGCTCAACGGTTGCCACATCCTTAACGCGAATGGCCAACTCATCGCGTTTTGCTACAATAATGTTGCGAATATCCTCTAGCCCTTTGACTTGCCCCGGAATACGAACCAAATACTGTTCGCCGTTTCGCTCAATATATCCGGCTCCAGCATTATCGTTATTCAGCTCCAAAGCTTCAATCACATCATGGATGCTTAAATCATAAGACAGTAACCGATCAGGATAGGGTTGAACGTGAAATTGCTTCTCATAGCCGCCTATTGTATTCACCTCGACCACGCCTTTCAGATTGCGGAGTTGTGGCACAATGATCCAGTTCTGAACGGTCAATAAATCCATTGGTGTGTATTTAGTGCCGTCTTCCTTGAGTGCGCCCTCCTCAGCCTCGACCGTATAGAAGTAAATTTCTCCAAGCCCAGTACTGATTGGCCCCATAATTGGCTCCAAGCCCTCAGGAATTTCGCTTTTGATTTGCTGTAAGCGTTCAGAAATCTGCTGTCGTGCAAAGAAAATGTCCGTACCGTCTTCAAAGACGACGGTTACTTGTGAAAGGCCATAACGTGATAAAGAGCGTGTGTAATCTAATTTCGGAATGCCCGCCAAAACAGTTTCAACGGGAAATGTAATGCGTTGTTCAACCTCTAATGGAGAGTATCCGTCTGCGGCAGTATTGATCTGCACTTGCACGTTGGTAATATCCGGCACGGCATCGATCGGCAAGCGGTTAAAATTATAAATTCCAAGGGCACAAATCGCTAAAACTGATACCAAGACCAGCCATCTATGGGCGATTGATTGTTTAATAATTGTCTCAAGCATGGAAGTGTTCCTCTAATATCGCTTTATTTTTAATGTTCGTGCGCGGCTGTGCCTTTGAGGATGTCAGCCTTAATCACAAAGCTTCCGGCACTTACATATGTTTCGCCAAGTCTAAGCCCGGATATGATCTCGGCATTCTCCGTTCCGGTCATACCTACGGTTACAGGGCGCGGCTCATAGGTATTTCCGTTTTGAATAAAAACCACTTGCTGATCTTCCATAAATTGCAAAGCATCTCGCGGTACAGCTATTGCGGCTTGTTTTTCACCAACCTTGATGTCGCCTTCAATCGTCATGCCTGGACGCCATATACCTTGTTCATTAGAAAGCTCTGCAATCGCGATGACCGTCTGGCTTAATGCATCAGTGGTCGGGAACAGCATGGAGATTTGCGCGCTCTGACGTGTTTTTTCATCAAGCGTATGAACAACCACGTCCTGACCTTTTTTAACGCTGGGAACATCCCGCGGGAAAATGTGGTATTTCGCCCATACGGTAGATAAATCAGCAATTACAAATAGCTCTTTGCCATCTGTGACATCTCCAATGTTGGTTTCGCGTCTCAGAACAATGCCATCCATCGGCGCGTTAACGCTATACACTTTTAGGCTTTCATTGCTTTCAACTGATGCCAGTTTTTGTCCTTTTTTAACCGTCTCACCCAGATTGACATGCACAGCTTTCACAAAGCCTGGAAACCGTGCACGGACATTGGCGGTTGTGTTTTCGTTAAGCGTAATCCGACCATTCAAAGGTGTGGTCATAGCAACAATGGCAGAGCCAGCCTGTTTAACTTCAACCCCTGTCAGCTTGGCAGCATCTGGAGAGATTTCAGCTTTGCCTTCCTCATGTTCTCCGTGTTCACCACCATGCCCGCCGTGACCGTGATCATCATGGTTGTCCTCTTTTTCATGACCATCATGTCCATGGGCATCATGTGAGTCTTCATCCTCGGCGTGGTCATGGCTATGATCATCGC
>CAZLTT010000056.1:0-12906 GCA_964562515.1 uncultured Micavibrio sp. | reverse complement strand
AGGATATTGCTGATGCCAAGCGTGAGGTAGAAGTTTTTACTTTGCGGGATTTTAACGCTCGTCAGAATGGCTGCTTTCTCCATTCCGTCATAGCTTAAGTCAACGAGGAATGGGCCTTGGCGAATGCCGGGGCGGGCTTTTTTCTTCAGGTCGATCAGCAGATTGTGGAATTTTGGCTCGAAAATGGTTAGCCATTTTTTCCCCATCAGGGTTTCCGGATCGATCCCTGTAAGGCTTTTTACCGCGCCGGTTGCAAAGGTGATTTTGCCGTTCGGGCTGATTTCAATGAACAGGTCGGCCGACGCAAAAGCGTATGCCAGAAAGCGGTCTCTTTGTTCTTTGTATTTTTTTGTCTTCTTGAAATTGAACATGCGAGTCAGGTTCGAGGGAATTCTCAAACGTAAAGGATACCCGAAAAACGGCAGCTATGCACCCGCTTGTTTTAACGGTCCAATTGCTTTGCGGCTTCGATTGCGCCGTATGTTAGGATTCCGTCGCAGCCTGCGCGTTTAAATGACAGCAGGCTTTCAAGTAAGGCGGCGTCAAAGTCGAAGCAACCATTGTTTGCGGCATGTTTGAGCATGGCGTATTCGCCGCTGACCTGATACGCGAAGGTTGGAATCTCGAAGCGGTCTTTGACACGGTGAATGATGTCGAGATAAGGCATGCCGGGTTTTACCATCACCATATCTGCACCTTCTGCGATGTCCAGTTCGACTTCGCGCATGGCTTCGTCAGTGTTAGCAGGGTTCATCTGGTAGGTTTTTTTATCACCCTTTAAGGCGGAGCTTGAGCCAACCGCATCTCGAAACGGGCCGTAAAAACATGATGCGTATTTTGCCGCGTAGGACATGATTGCGACGTCTTCGAAGCCTTCGCTATCAAGCGCTTTTCTTATTTCTCCGATCCGCCCGTCCATCATATCGGATGGTGCGATGATGTCAGCGCCTGCTTTGGCTTGGTTTACGGCTTGGCCGCATAAAATTTCAATCGTTTCATCGTTGAGGATTTTCCCATTACTGAGTAATCCATCGTGGCCATGGGTTGTGTAAGGGTCCAATGCAACGTCTGTGATGATCCCGATATCCGCGGCTGCGTCTTTAATGCGCTTAACTGCATTGCATATAAGGTTCATCGGGTTTAACGCTTCATCGCCGCGGTCGGTTTTCTTTTCGGCGGGTACAACGGGGAAGAGGGCGATTGCACTAACGCCTAAAGATTGTGCGTCTTTTGCTTGCTGCACTAATCTTTCAATGCCTAGGCGCAAGACGTCCGGCATGGTTTTGATTTCTTCTGCTGCGTCGGATTCTTCCAGAATGAAAGCAGGCCATATGAGGTCAGAAGGCCTTAAAGCGTTTTCTGCGACCATCCCGCGCATCCATGCGCTTGTTCGTAACCTGCGCATGCGGGTTTGTGGATAGCCGCGTGCAGTATTTTTTTCTGATGCTTGCCCCTTTGGTGGGGTTGCCGTATTCTTTTTTTGTTGTGCCATATCGTCACTTCCTATCTAGCAGTCATAAATAAGCGGTTATCCTTTATGGATCAAGACATTCCACACAATGAAATTATTATCGAAGTTCGAGGCAATGTCGGCGTTGTTACTCTTAATCGCCCTCAATCTCTGAATGCTTTGTCCTTGGATATGATCCGTGAGATCGCCTCGGCCCTGAATAAATGGAAAGATGACAAGGGCGTCCATGCTGTTGTGTTTAAAGGCACAGGTGATAAAGCATTTTGCGCGGGCGGAGATATCAAAACTTTCTACAGCGCGGGTATGGATTTACGCAAGGGCGCCGTCAGTGAGCGTGTGCCGCTTGTTTTCTTCGGTGAGGAATACGCACTGAATAGGCAGATATTTAACTACCCAAAGCCAACCGTATCGCTAATGACCGGTATTACCATGGGCGGCGGTTACGGTATTGCCGGGCATTGTAATCTTCGAATTACAAGCGCGAATACAGTGATGGCGATGCCGGAGGTGAAGATTGGTTTTTTCCCGGATATCGGGGGGATGTACCATCTGGAGCAGTGTCCGCATAATTACGGGCGCTATCTTGCGCTTACAGGCGCGCAAATTGACGGTAAGCTGACTGCGACTCTGGGGCTTGCGGATGTGTATCTGGAGCAGGTTGATGAGGACAAGGTTTTAAAGGCTGTTCAGGATAATGCGGGAGCAAAGGATTTCAGGCAGACAATGACGCAAGTCGTCGGAACGGCTGATTTTGGCGTTGAAGTACCGCATGCCGCACTGATTGAGAAAGCGTTTCAAGGTACGAATATCCAATCGATTTTGAAAGCTTTGGAAGATGACGGGACAAGTCACGCTGCAGATATATTCGAGGATATACATGTGGTTTCCCCGACCAGTGTGCGCGTTGTATGCGAGTATCTGACGCGGCTTAACGAAATGAGTTTTGATGATGTGATTGCACAGGACTTTACGCTTGTTCAGACCTTCATAAAGCAGCCGGATATGTATGAAGGTATTCGGGCCAAGCTAATTGATAAAGATAACAATCCCAAATGGATGCCCGATAAACTTAAAGATGTTTCGGAAGAGGTGGTTAAAGAATATTTTACCCCTACGGGTTATGATTTAAATGATGTCGAAGTATTTTAGCGCAGAGCTGTCTTGAAAAGTCTTGACCTGATCCCCACATCAATTCACACTAACAGACTGAAATAAACAAAAAAACTTAGAGTTTTGGAGCCGTATTAGTGATTACAACGCCGTATTATGAAGCCATTCAATTGATTGAACGCTTGCACCGCCATTTTTTGGATGTGCTTAAGGTTGAATTGGATAAGAAGGGCATTCAGGACATTAACAACGTTCAGAGCATGATTCTGTACAATATTGGTGATGACGAAATGACGGTCGGAGAATTGACGATCCGCGGTTATTACCTTGGCTCTAATGTGTCTTATAACGTTAAGAAGATGGTCGAAAACGGTTACCTTGTGCAGGAGCGTTCTGTTCATGACAAGCGTTCCATCCGTGTTAAGTTGTCCGAGAAGGGCCTTGACCTGAAAAACACAATTTCAGATATGTTCAAGCGTCACGAAGAAGAGATTGTTGGTTCAGAGTTAACTGATGATCGCTTAAACGAAGTCAGCGAGACCATGAAAATGCTTGAGCGCTTCTGGGCACAACAAACCAATGCTTACGGCGGCGGTTTCTAGTCGTTATTTCCATTTATGACTGAGCAAAACGATAAAGACGTCAACGGCATCACCGTTGCCGGTGCTTTTGCGTTTGAAGCTATTCGCAACTATGTGAATGAAATCCGTGCGGCGTCGTCACCGCAAACACCCCAACAAACGGGCGGTGAGGCTTACGTTTACTTTAATGATGTGCTTGGCAAGGTTGATGCGATTGTTGAGGGGCGCGAGAGTTTGCCATCAAGCGATAAAGCGCAGGTGCGTCAATTGTCTCTGAATGCTGTAAAAGATTTTGTTGAGAGCCGAGAAGCGCAAGGTATTACCGATGATCATGCTTATGCTCGCTTTAGAGCCAAGCAGGATGTCATTGAAAAATTACTGGACGGGCAAAGCCCGAGACAGGTCTTGGCCGCTCTGCAAGCAGTGGATGGCGGCGCTTCCGAGAGTGTGCCTGATACAACGCAGCCTTAGCTAAAAGCCTGTTCGCCCGTGATGGCGCGACCGAGTATCAGGGCATGGATATCATGCGTGCCTTCGTATGTATTCACGGCTTCGAGGTTACACATATGCCGCATGATGTGATATTCGTCGGCGATACCGTTCCCGCCGTGCATGTCGCGGGCCATACGGGCGATTTCTAAAGCTTTACCGCAGTTGTTTCGTTTTAAAAGAGAGATTGCTTCGGGTGCGGCGCGGTCTTCGTCGCGTAAGCGTCCTAAGCGGTGACATGCGCTTAGACCCAAGGTGATTTCCGTTTGCATATCGGCCAGTTTTTTCTGGATTAGTTGTTGTGCAGCTAGAGGTTTGCCGAAAATCTTGCGATCCATCACATATTGGCGCGTTCTGTGGAAGCAATCTTCGGCGGCGCCCATTGCACCCCATGCGATGCCGTAGCGGGCGGAGTTCAAACACATAAAGGGTGCTTTGATGCCTGATGCCTCGGGCAGGCGGTTTTCTTCGGGAACGAAAACATCGTTCATGGCTATGCCACCGGTGGGGGCGGCGCGCAATGACATTTTACCTTCGATTTTTGGACCGCTCAGGCCGTCCATGCCTTTTTCAAGGATAAAGCCGCCGATTGATCCGTCATCCAGTTTCGCCCAAACGATGAAAACTTCCGCGATCGGGGAATTGGAAATCCATTGTTTCGCACCGGAGATGGAATAACCACCATCGACCGATTTAGCGCGTGTGCGCATGTCGGATGGATCGGAGCCGCCGTCGGGTTCGGTCAGGCCGAAGCAGCCAACATATTCACCGCTTGCGAGTTTAGGCAGGAATTTTTCACGCTGTTCTTCAGTGCCGAACAGATAGATCGGCAGCATGACGAGTGAGGATTGTACGGAGTAACAAGAGCGGTAAGCAGAATCGACGCGCTCAAGCTCGCGGGCGATGAGGCCGGTCGCCGTGTAATTCACACCTGCGCAGCCATAGCCGTCGATCATCGGGCCTAGTAAGCCAAGTTCGCCCATTTCATTCATAATGTTGCGGTCGAATTCTTCGGTGCGGTATGCCTCCATAACACGCGGCAAAAGCTTGTTTTGCGCGTAATCGCGGGCGGTTTTCATGATCATCCGCTCGTCATCGCTCAACAGCTCATCCAGTAATAAGGGGTCTTCCCAGTCAAAAGCGGCGCGTTTTATGTCTTTGCTCATATTTTCTCTTTACCCGTCTTTGTGTGTCTTATTAAATATTTAGCATGAAAAAAGAGATATTACAGGGCCGTGAGGTCATAATCGAGTTTTTACCCGTCGGAAATGTTGTGAAAGTGTCCGCAATGGACACGGAGACGCTGACCGAGATTTCGATACAGGGGCCGGCAACTGCGTCTGAAGATATTCTCAAGCGTAACGCGGTGAAGCGGCTTGAATATGTTCTTAAAAAGAAGGGATTGATTTCCTGACGTCTGACACTCTATATATCTTTCATGATAGAAAAAATTGCCATTGCCGCCGACCATGGCGGATACTCTCTCAAAGAAGCTATAAAAGAGCGGTTCTCCTCGTTTGAATGGGTGGATCTCGGAACACATTCAACCGAATCTGTCGATTATCCCGAATTCGGAAAGGCCATGATTGAGGCCATCGAAAATGGAGACGTTACGCGCGGCATTCTTGTTTGCGGTACAGGTATAGGCATTTCAATTGCCGCCAACCGCAGCCCCAAGGTCAGAGCAGCATTATGCACGGATACGACGATGGCGCGATTGACGCGCGAACATAATGATGCCAATGTCTTGGCCCTTGGTGAGCGTATCACAGGGCAGGAATCTGCATTTGATATTGTTCAGGTGTTTTTGAACACGGAATTCGAAGGGGGGCGTCATGCTCGCCGGGTAGAAAAGTTAAGTTAGAAATCAGGTTATTAGCGACGTTAGAAAAGGACCATAGAGATGAGCGCAGAAAAACTTCCCGATTACATTGAAGACAATTTTTTCACAGAGCACCTGAAGACAGCGGATCCGGCTGTTCAGGCAGCGATTGATGGTGAGTTGAAGCGTCAACAAAGCCAGATCGAATTGATTGCCTCTGAAAACATCGCATCATTGGCGACGATCGAAGCCAATGGTTGTGTGATGACCAACAAATATGCGGAAGGCTATCCGGGCAAGCGTTACTACGGCGGTTGTGAGCATGTTGATGAAGTTGAGCAATTGGCTATCGATCGTGCGAAAGAGATTTTCAATTGTAAGTATGCGAATGTGCAGCCGCACTCAGGCGCGCAAGCAAACGGTGCGGTCTTCATGGCGTTGTTGCAACCGGGTGATACGATCCTCGGTATGAGCCTCGCGCATGGTGGTCACTTGACCCACGGTGCGGCGCCTGCGCAATCAGGTAAATGGTTTAATGCTATCCAGTATGGCGTGCGTAAAGAAGACGCTCTGCTTGATTATGAGCAGATGGAAGAGTTGGCACGTGAGCACAAGCCGAAGTTGATCATCGCCGGTGCGTCGGCCTATCCACGGGTCATTGACTGGGAACGCTTCCGCAAGATTGCCGATGAAGTCGGTGCGAAATTGATGGTTGATATGGCGCACTATGCAGGTTTGGTTGCCGGTGGTTCATATCCTTCACCATTGCCGTATGCGGATGTTGTGACAACGACAACGCACAAAACATTGCGCGGTCCATCCGGCGGTATGATCCTGTCTAATGACGAAGAGTTGGGCAAGAAGCTGAACACTGCTGTTTTCCCTGGTCTGCAAGGTAAGCCTTTGGCACATGTCATGGCGGCCAAAGCCGTTGCGTATGGTGAAGTATTGAAGCCGAGCTTTAAGCAATACGCACAAGCGATTGTCGATAATGCCCGCGTTCTCGCAGATACTTTGATCGAGGGTGGTTTGGATATCGTTTCCGGCGGTACCGACAGCCACATCGTACTGGTTGACCTGCGTCCGAAAGGTTTGACAGGCAACCGTGCGGAAGAAGCTCTGGAGCGTGCAGGTATGACCTGTAACAAGAACGCTGTTCCGTTCGATCCTGAGAAGCCGTTTGTGACTTCCGGTGTTCGTTTGGGTACGCCAGCAGGTACGACACGTGGCTTTGGTCAGGAAGAGTTCCGTCAGGTTGGTCAGTGGGCGATTGAGGTTCTCGATGGTCTTGCGGCTAACGGTCCTGAAGGCAATGCCGATGTCGAGAACGCTATTCGCGAAAAAGTGGAAGCCATGTGTGCGCGCTTCCCGATTTACCCAAACCTGTAAGGTTTGAGAATAAGAGGTGCGTAAATGCGCTGTCCGTTTTGTGGAAATGATGAGACTCAGGTAAAGGACTCCCGTCCTACCGAAGATAACGGTGCTATTCGCCGCCGTCGCTCATGTCCTGAATGCGGAGAGCGCTTTACGACCTTTGAGCGCGTTCAGCTTCGTGAAATGACTGTCTTGAAATCCGGTGGTCGTAAACAGCCGTTTGATCGCGATAAAATTATCAAGTCGATGCAAACCGCATTGCAGAAGCGCCCCATAGAAATCGAAGAGATTGAAAAGACGGTTAGCTTGATTGTCCGAAAACTTGAATCCAGAGGCGAGCAGGAAATATCTTCTGATACTATTGGTGCAGAAGTGATGCTTGCACTCAAGGAGCTGGATGCGATCGGTTATATTCGTTACGCCAGTGTATACAAGGACTTCCGAAAGCCCGATGATTTCAACGCGTTTCTGGAAGATGTTAAAACGCTCCAAAAAAAGAGCGCCTAAAGGTCGTTTATGACCCTTACTCCCGATGAGCAATACATGAAAGTCGCGCTTAATTTTGCGCGACGCGGCTTGGGCTTCGTTAAAAACGGACGCCCTTCGGTCGGTTGTGTACTTGTGCGCAAAGGCAATATCATTGCAGCAGCCCGAACGGGGGATGCGGGGCGCCCACACGCAGAAGCCGCCACGTTAGAGATAGCAGCGCATGAGGCGAAAGGGGCGACGGCCTATGTGACTTTAGAGCCATGCGCCCATCAGGGGCGAACACCGCCTTGTGCCGATGCGTTGGTCAAGGCCGGTATCAAACGCTGTGTGATTGCGTGCCGTGATCCGTTTCCACTTGTGAATGGGAAAGGGATTGAGGTTTTGAAGAATGCCGGAGTTGAGGTTGTCGAGGGTGTTTGTGAAGAAGAGGCTCGTGCCGTTAATGCGGGCTTTTTCCTGAGTGTTGAGGAAGATCGTCCGTATGTGACATGCAAACTTGCTGTTTCTGCGGATGGTAAGATTGCGGCGGCAGCGGGTGAGCGTACATCCATTTCCGGTGATTTGGCGCAGAGACATACACATATGCAGCGTTCACGCCATGACGCGATATTGATCGGTAGTGAAACATATATTGTGGATCAGCCCGAACTCACGACGCGGATCAAAGGCGTTCAACACAAGCCTATGCGCATTGTTCTGGATGGTCAGGGGCGGGTCAGTGCGGATGGATTTGAGGTTATCACTGACAAGACCGTCGACACGAAAGACATGAAGGCCGTTTTATCGTATCTGGCCAAGCGGGGTATTACGCGTTTGTTGGTTGAGGGCGGCACGCAGGTCCATAAAAGCTTCCTTGAAGCCGGAATGGTTGATGAATTCCAACTTTCTACATCAATCCATAGATTGGGCGGTGAGGGCGTTTTAGGGGTGACAAAAGACGATATTGAGGGTCTTGGGGGGCTAAAACTCCAAAAAACACGCGCTTTAGGTGAAGATACACTGGAAATCTATGCGCGCGCGGACTAAGTTGCGCTTTATGTTTACGGGCATCATACAAGATATAGGCACAGTGCAATCGATCGAGAAATCGGGCGATTGGCGCATTGTGATTAAAACGGGGCTGGATTTGTCGGCTACGCCGCTTGGTGCGTCTATTGCCTGTTCAGGATGTTGTCTGACCGTTGTTGAAAAAGGTGACGATTGGTTTGCGGTGGATGTGTCGGCAGAAAGCTTGTCCAAAACGGTGATCGGTCAATGGCAGGAAGGGACATCAGTGAATATTGAGCCGTCCCTCAAGCTTGGTGATGAATTGGGTGGGCATATCGTATCCGGCCATGTTGATGGTTTGGCAGTGCTGAAATCTGTTACACAGGATGGTGACTCTTACCGATTGAAAATTCAGGCGCCCGCCGAGTTGGCGAAGTTTATTGCGCCGAAAGGTTCAGTTGCGTTGAACGGTATATCGCTAACCGTGAATGAAGTTGAAGGGGATGTGTTCGGTGTGAATATCATTCCGCATACATGGGAACAGACAACCCTGTCACAGTTAAAAGAGGGCGATATGCTGAATATCGAGATTGATATGTTGGCGCGCTATGTCGCACGAATGATGGAGGCCGCCGCATGACTGATGCTGCTGAGAAATATGAAAGTGCATTGTCGTCTATAGATGAAATCATCGCGGATATGAAAGCAGGCAAGCCTGTTATTCTGGTTGATGATGAAAACCGAGAGAATGAGGGCGACCTTATTATCGCGGCCGAGATGGCGACTGCCGAGAATATCAACTTTATGGCCAAGGACGGGCGCGGCTTGATTTGTTTGCCGATGGAGCGGGCGATGGTTGAGCGCCTTGGTCTTGAATTGATGGGGCGCGGCGATAATACGCATCACCGTACGGCATTCACCGTTTCGATCGAAGCCAAAGAGGGGGTGACGACGGGGATATCCGCTGCTGACCGCGCAAAGACTATTAAAACCGCGATTGATCCGCAAAGCACCGCAAATGACATTGCTACACCGGGTCACGTGTTTCCGTTATTGGCGCGCGATGGCGGCGTGTTGGTGCGTGCAGGGCATACAGAGGCAGCTGTTGACTTGGCAAAGATGGCGGGCTTTTCCGGTGCAGGTGTGATTTGCGAGATTATGAATGATGACGGCACGATGGCGCGTTTGCCGGACCTTGTCGGTTTTGCGCAAAAGCATGCTTTGAAGATCGGGACGATCGAAGATTTGATTGCCTATCGTGCGGAGAAAGAAAGTCTCGTTGAAATGATCCATGAGGAGCCATTTACAAGTAAGTATGGTGGCGCGTTTGATTTTCGTATCTATGCGAATACGGTTCAATATGCCCAGCATGTTGCGCTCGTTAAGGGCGATGTCAAAAATAGTGATGGGCCAGTGCTTGTCCGTATGCATGCTGTGGACTTTATGTCCGACATTCTGGGTGATGAGCGGGAGTCCGCTTTGCATCGTTCCATGGAGTTGATTGAGGAAGAGGGGCAGGGCGTCATTGTGATCCTTCGTGAAACGTCGCCGCATGCGCTTTCAAAGAAGTTTATCAAAGATGATACCGCTCCCGATGGTGCAGCGGCGCTGCGTAAATATGGTATTGGTGCGCAAATCCTTAAGGACATCGGTGTATGTCAAATGACGCTTTTAACCGATAATCCGAAAAATGTAGTTGGTTTAGAGGGCTATGGACTG
This sequence comes from uncultured Micavibrio sp., assembly GCA_964562515.1. Classification (GTDB taxonomy): domain Bacteria; phylum Pseudomonadota; class Alphaproteobacteria; order Micavibrionales; family Micavibrionaceae; genus TMED27. The sequence goes on along the minus strand of CAZLTT010000056.1, from coordinate 2,864 downwards.
TATATAACTGGTCACAAGCCCATTACGGGCCGATAGATTCTTGGAACCAGTTATATGTCTGCAGAAAAACCTCGTGTGTTAATCGTTGAAGCCCGATTCTATGACGATATTGCCGATCATCTTGTGAGCGGCGCGGAGGAGGCTCTGGATGCAGCGCATGTTCCCTATGACCGTATCGCCGTTCCGGGCGCTCTTGAAATTCCCGCCGCTATTAAATTTTCGTCGAGCAAATATGATGCATTTGTTGCTTTGGGCTGTGTGATCCGCGGAGAAACATCGCATTACGATATCGTTGCGGGTGATAGTGCCCGCGCCATTATGGATATGACCGTTCAAGACGGTCTATGCATCGGAAACGGTATTTTGACGACAGAGAACAGAGAGCAGGCGATTGTTCGTGCCGATCCTGCGCAGAAGAATAAAGGTGCTGATGCGGCGCATGCGGCACTGGCTCTATACGACCTTAAGAAAAAGATGGGGGCGTAAGTGAGCGAAGAGGAAGACGTCGCAAAACCAAAAGAGGTGAACAAGGCTGCGGTTTTATCCGCACGCTTGTACGCGGTTCAGGCTTTTTATCAAGCGACACAGAATAGCCAGACTATGCGCGCGGTTCTTGATGAATATCTGCGATACCGAAAAGATTTTGAAATCGATGGTGTGAAGCTTGTGCCGCCCGACGGTGCGTTGTTTCAGAAGATCCTTTATGGGGTTGATGAACGCCGCCCGGAGCTCGAATCCATTATTGATGCCAATCTGGTTAAAGATGCAACAGACAGAGAAATTGAACCGCTTTTGAAGGCGATTCTTGTGTGCGGTGCATATGAATTATTGATCGCCGAGACAGATGCGCCGATCGTTATCAATGATTATCTGAATGTTGCACATGCGTTCTATGATCGCGGGGAAGTCGCACTCATTAACGGTGTTCTCGACTCTGTGTCTAAAATTTTCCAATAAAATCAACGGTTAAATGCCGTGGATTAGATAAAATTTTATCTAAATCTAACGTGACCTTAAGGAATTACATCGTAAGATAGTAATATAAGGGTTCATGTTAATAGGTTTAGGGTTTCATGCGTTTACTGCTTATCATTCTGGGAGCTTTGATCGTACTCGGCGGAGGTGGTGCCGGGGCGTATTTCTATTTCTCGAAAACTGCTGTTGCTTCGGCCGGAGACGACATCAAAAAAGATGATCCGCATCTGGAAGAGGCCAAGGGTGGCAGTTACGAATATGTCGAGCTTGATCCGCTTATTTTACCGATCATCGATAATAATGGTGTGAGCCAGACAGTGAGTGTCGTGGTTGCGCTTGAGTTAAAAGGTTCTTTCGCCAGAGCCAGAGCTGAAAATTTAGAGCCAAAACTGAAAGATGCCTTTATTCAGGACATGTATGGCGTATTGAATAAACATGCCGCTTTGAAGGGCGGTGTATTACAGGTAGGGATGCTGAAGAAGCGTCTGACCTATGTAAGTAAGAAGATTATTGGTGAAGAAGATGTGAATGATGTCCTGTTGCAAGTGGTTCAACAGCGACCCATCTAGACACCATTTCCACAGTTTTAACCTTGATGTGAACCCTCTATACATCAAAAACTCCCCCGCGTTTGCGGGGTTTTTTTTGCCTAAAAACGGGTCGTGTTTGCTGCGGTGAACAATGCCGCTATGTGGACAAGTAGTAAAACGCCTTGCGTTCACCTAGTCAGCGTCTAATATAAAAAGTGAGGTATTACAAAACCTTACAATAAAAACCATATGGGGTAAGTTCATGACTGTATTTCTACTACTCATCTTGAGCTGTGGACTGCTCGCTCTTCTATATAGTGCAGCAGCATCACGGCAAATTATGGCGTTAAGTCCCGGAACGGAACGCATGCAAGAAATTGCAGAAGCGATCCAGGAAGGTGCAGCCGCATATCTTTCGCGTCAGTATCGTACAATTGCGATGGTTGGTGCATTTGCAGCGGGTCTTTTGTATCTGCTGCTTGGTCCTCACGTTGCTATCGGTTTCATCATCGGTGCTGTTTTATCCGGTTTGGCCGGTTATAACGGCATGGTTGTGTCTGTCCGCGCGAATGTGAGAACAACACAAGCCGCAACCGAGAATATCGACAAAGCTTTGGATGTTGCATTTAAAGCGGGTGCGATTACCGGCATGCTTGTTGTTGGTCTCGGCCTTTTGGGCGTTGCCGGCTACTACGCATATCTTCAATATGATCTCGGGTTGCATGCAGCCGAGGGTGATGAGCGTCTGGCTATTCTCAGACACATCCTCGAAGGTCTGGTTGCTCTGGGCTTTGGTGCATCACTGATTTCTATCTTTGCCCGTCTTGGCGGCGGTATCTTCACCAAGGGTGCGGATGTTGGCGCTGACCTTGTCGGTAAAGTTGAAGCAGGTATTCCGGAAGATGATCCAAGAAACGCGGCTGTGATTGCCGATAACGTTGGTGACAATGTTGGTGACTGTGCCGGTATGGCTGCTGACTTGTTCGAGACATATGCTGTGACCGTGGTTGCGACAATGCTGATTGCATTCAGTGCGTTTGCGCCTTCGTCGGTTGAAAGCATGATGATCTTGCCTTTGCTTGTCGGTGCGATTTGTATCGTCGGTTCCGTAGCAGGGACATTCTTCGTTAAGCTTGGCAAAAACGACACCAATATTATGAGAGCACTTTATAAAGGGTTTTTCGCCAGTGCGATTTTCTCGGCTCTGTTGATTGCGGCGATGTTTGCCAATGTCGGTATTGAAGAAACGCTTTATCTTGCCAATGGCGGGGTCATTACTCTGGTTGAGTTGTATATGTGTATTCTGGTCGGTCTGGTTGTTACCGGATTGATTGTATTGATTACTGAATACTACACATC
>CAZLTT010000055.1:10756-13030 GCA_964562515.1 uncultured Micavibrio sp. | reverse complement strand
AACGCCGTAACGGCAGTAGCGAGTATGCAGAGCTTGATGCGCTGTCTAGCCGTAACGATGTGCTGGATGATATTATACTACAAAATGCTGTATTGAGCTTAGACGAGCAGATTGCTGTTTGGCAGGAGCGTGTAGTTGAGTTAGAGACTCAATTGGAACAGTTAGAAGCAGATATTAGCGACCTTGAGAAGCTTGAGGAGCTAATTGCTGAGGGGCAGCTTGATCCGTCTAACCCAGAGCATCGTGCGTTAATGGAAGAGCACGATATAGATCCAGATCAGCCTCCTGAAGAGTTAGCTTGGGATGTAAGAGATAAGCTGACCGCAAAGAAAAGTAGCCATAATTCGCTTTCAACAGAATTAGCTGAATTACAGTCCCTCATTCTTAATGCTGAGGGCGTCCGCCAAGACTTAAATTCAGGTCGAGCGCTTGAGCGTAATGCTGATGGAACTTTTTCTAATTTGGTTGTGCAGCGTGCTTTTGAGAGAACTGAAGATGAGGTCGGCACCTATAACGCTGATAATCGTGATCATCAGGAAAGGTTCGGTGACAACATTGTTTTAGAAGCCACTTATTTGAGGAGAGAGGAGATAGCTCTTTCAGATGATAATGACATGAGCATAGTTGAGGTTGCACTTGCCGGCACACAAGACCCAAAAGAAGTTTATAAAGAACGCTATGAGCAGGCCCAGACAATTGAGGACGAGCAAGTGCGATTAGCGGCGGAAAAGGCTATTTTTGATGAGATTAATGCGGAAGGTATGACCTTTGCTTTTGCTGCAGCGAATGACGAAACTTTACGCCCGTTGTTTGAACCGGATCATTTTGAAAATCTAGAAGAAGTGCAGGTGGCCGCTAACTCAACGCTTGAGAGTGCTTTAACTGCACAGGTTTAATATAAACCTGCGGTCAAATCCCGATCATTCAGCGCCGCTTGTTGTAAAGGGACGCCATTATCTCGCGCAAAAACCTCGATGTCAGCACCTATACCTCGCCCAACGGAAAATTGGCCATATAGTCCACCAAAATTGCCATTAGCGAATACTGCAAACTGATCAGGTTCAATGCGCAACGGGCCTTCTTCGCCATTGAAATAAACGATAGTAGCTGGTCTTCCGACTTCGTTAAGGTAATCGGCTACACCTCTAAGATTTTCTATATCACGTCCTGAATAGAGGACGACCTGGCCGCGTGAAAATTCCATTACCTCCAACGGTCCCATTTCGGGATATTGAACTGTATCGGCAACGACAGGCGTGAATTCAGCTTGGTTTCCTGCGGCGTGTTCGATTTCGGCGGCGAGGAAGGACGGGGCCGGGTCGACTTTACGGTCTTCGGCGGCGCTTGGGCCAACAACCATAGCCGCGGCAGCAACTGCGCCCGTTAATCCAAGGGCAGCATTGCGGAATGTTTTTGAGTCAAATTTAGGAAATGCCATTGCTTCTCTCCTGTCATTTCTAAACGATACGTATCACTACGCGCCTCAAAAATCAAGGGAAAACGGCCAATATTTGCCATAATAAATTAAGATTAATGTAGTCCGTTATTCAGCGGTTCCGGCGCAGTATCCGGTAGTTGCAGAGGGACGCCGTTATTCTTTGCAAAAAGCTCAATATCAGCAGCTAGGCCGTAATTGATGGCGTATTGACCATAAATGCCTCCAAATTGGCCATTTGCAAATACAGCAAATTGATCATCTTCGACGCGCAGCGGGCCTTCTTCACCGTTAAAGTAAACAATTGTGGCAGGGCGACCTGCTCCGTTCAGGTATTCTTCAACAGCGCCTAGATTTTTTAGATCACGTCCCGCATATAGGACAACTTGGCCACGTGAAAATTCAATTGCCTCTAATGGGCCCATTTCAGGATATTCGTCTGCATTTGCGATGTGCTCGATCTCGGCTGTCAGGAATGACGGAGCGGGCTCTTCTTTGCGGTCTTCGGCGGCGCTTGGGCCAACAACCATAGCCGCGGCAGCAACTGCGCCCGTTAATCCAAGGGCAGCATTGCGGAATGTTTTTGAGTCAAATTTAGGAAATGCCATTGCTTCTCTCCTGTCATTTCTGGGCGATATCTAGCGCGGATGCGGAGAAAACACAACTAAATTTTCATAATACCCATAAATGGCGGGTAAGGTGATTTAGTATGCGACACGCAAGGCTTTGAGCGCATCTTCGATAGGGATAAAGAGGTTCAGATCCGAACTGACGCCGCTTTGGTCGATGAAAAGCCCGATGACACTCAACCCGATGACATTGCCTTGGGCGTCAAAGAG
>CAZLTT010000055.1:0-10656 GCA_964562515.1 uncultured Micavibrio sp. | reverse complement strand
GATAGCTCAACTTCTTCATCGCTTTCATATTGCAAAACACGTTTATCGCGCTTGTCGTTCTTGCGCCAATCCGGTGGCTTGATGCCGCGTGCGAATAGATCGTAAAACTCCTCATTCGCACCCAGATTATGCGCGGCCATTTCGAATGCTGCATTGACCATCAGGGTCAGCCCGTCCGGGTTGGAGTATCTTTGTTTGCCGCGCCCTTCGGTGACAGTTTTGTATATGGTTTTGCGCTGGAGCGCGTCAAAGACGCTCCATTCGATCTTCATGTAAAGCGTTCCGCTGTAACCGCTATTGCCGAATTCAAATGTGTCGAGCACGGCGCGGCCGTAGTTATAGGCATTGATCTTCGCGTCAATCACTTTGCCGCTGACGCGGTATTCAGTGCGTAAGTATTCATTCTCTATTTCTTCCTCGAATGTGAGGTCGAGATGGCGGACAACGTCATAGCCTTGTCCTTCCAGAGCGTCGTTGAATACACGGTTTAGCTCTTTATTGTTGATGGAGTTTTGCAGTAAGCGGCGATTGGCCGGAATGCCGATCAGGCTGATCCCTGCGATTGATTGATCGGTCAGCGTGCCGATCTCCGTGCCGACGGGGATATCCAGACGGAGCTTCGAGAACAGAATTGGCGGCGGGCTTGTTGTTTCGGGGACGACTTTCGGTTCTGCAAATTCGGCATGCGGGACTTGTGTGCATGCGGTCAGCGAGAGCATGACAAGCGCGCATAACATTCTTTTATAGTGCAAGAGATTAGGTCTTATGGTAACGTGCCCCCTGTAATTACGGCTTTAAGCCTAACCCAAAGTTGAAGAGCATAAAAGATGCCAAAAGATAGCAGTAAAGAACGTACGGGCAGTGTAACCCGTAAGACCAATGAAACATCTGTGACGGCCAGTGTAAATCTGGACGGGCAGGGGCGTTATGATATCGCGACCGGTATTGGTTTCTTCGATCATATGTTGGAGCAATTGGCCAAACACAGTCTGATCGATATCACGATCAAGGCCGAAGGCGATCTGCATATTGACGGTCACCACACTGCTGAAGATGTCGGTATTACCTTGGGGCAGGCGATTAAAGAAGCCGTCGGTGATAAAAAAGGTATCCGTCGCTACGGTCATTTTGATCTGGTTATGGATGAGGCACGTTCATCCGTATCTCTGGATTTTTCAAACCGTCCGTATCTGGTCTGGGATGTTGATTTTACAGTCGATCGCCTGGGCGAGATGGATACTGAATTGTTTCAGGAATTTTTTAATGCGTTGGTGCAGGCCGCGGGGATTACCTTCCACGCGACGCAGCTGGCCGGTACGAATAACCACCACATTATCGAAGCGACCTTTAAGGCGGCGGCGAAATCCATGCGCATGGCGTTGGAAACCGACCCACGTGCGGCGGATGCATTGCCAAGTACCAAAGGCGCGCTGTAAGCCACTTAATCTAACGGATATATGATATCGACGATCTCGATTTCCTCGAGTCCGTTTTCGTTGCGGACTTTGACGACGTCGCCTTCTTGCGCTTTCATCAGGGCTTTGCCGACAGGGGATTGCCAGTTGATTTTACCCGCACTGACATCCGCTTCGTCGACCCCGACGAGATGCACAGTAACTTCGCTGTTATCTTCTTTGGCGTAAGTCACTTTCGCGCCGAAAAAGATACGGTCCAGATTTTGTTGGTCCTTCGGGTCGACGATTTTGCAGTTATCGAGTTTCTTTTTCAGATAGCGCAGGCGGGCGTCAATTTCTCGCAGGCGTTTCTTGTTGTAAATGTAATCACCGTTTTCTGAACGGTCGCCATTTCCGGCGGCCCAGGATACGATCTCGCAAATTTTCGGACGCTCGTTATGGATCAGATGGTCTTGTTCATCGGCAAGCGCCCTGTATCCATTCGGTGTCATGTAATGGATGCTGTCTTCGGATTTTTGTTTGGGGCTTAGGGTCCGTTTTCTCGTCATGCCGTATTAAAGCTTAAAGCTCTATCAGCGCAAAATAATAAATATAGGTTCCGGTATTTTGCTCTTCGAAACAGCCGAATTGTTTGCCGGCAAGTTCGGTGAGTACGGAATCGCCGATATCGTTCTCGCCCGCAGGCGGCAGATAGGATGAATCCAGAAGCTCCATAGCATCGGCCAGATAGCCGGAGTCACTAATGCTCGGGATCGTGTCGACGGCATTTTCCTGATTGGCGCGCAGGCAGATATTCTGTTTGATGCCCGGTAAGAATGCGACGATGTCATTGCCGTCGATATTGCCGGCCGAGCTGCTGCCGATATTGGCGATTTCGAAGTGACGGTTGAAATACCATTGCCCCTGTTGCTCATTCGCCATGACGTCGGGGTCAGCGCGTGAATAGGGCGTACCGCGTGATGGGTGAAAAACACCGATATCGGGATCGCTGAGGCTGGCGAAATCCGAAGGCGGATTAAATTCCAAATTTTCAAGCGCTGTGTTTTGGGCGATCATACGCAATATTTGCGAGCGTACGACGGTTGGGAAAATATTGATTTGTGCGGCTTTGATATTGCCGGATTCATTACCCTGACTACCTGCGGAGATGTACGAGCTTTGGCTGACGGCGAAGTATAACGCGCCAAAAAGCGCGACAACAATGAGTATCAGGAACAGGACGTTCCCGTTTGAAAGATTCTGCGGATTAAATTTTTCGTTTTCGCAGGACATCACCATGCGCCGGAAAGTTTTCGTAGTCTGTCATGGTTAGCACATCAGGCGTGAGTGCGTTGAAACCATCTTTCGTACAGTGTGACACAGAAGTCCGTTTAAGGAAATCCCAAACCGATGTGCATGAATATGTATGTGCCCAACCACCGGTTGGGAGAACGTGGTTAACGCCGATTCCGTAATTGCCGAGTGATGACGGCGTATATTCGCCGATTAAAATCTCGCCCGCATGTTTCAAACGTTTGGCGACGGTTTCACCATCTTCAACTTTCAGGTGCAGGTGTTCGGGTGCGTATTGGTTGGCGATCTCGATTGATTGCTCAAGGTTTTCGGTCAGGATAATACCACCATAATCGCTCATAACCTTGGTGCAGATCGTGCGGTGCGGTTCGGGAAGCTCCGCAATAGTGTGCGGCAGGTTCTCACGCACATAATCGGCCAGTGTTTGATCGTGGGTGATGAACAGCACCGCGCTGTCTTCGCCGTGTTCGGCTTCGTTCAATATATCCCAACATGTGTTTGCAGGGTTGGCTGATCCATCGGCCAGAACAATCGATTCAGATGGTCCTGCGGGCATGCCCGGATCCATGATGATGGAACAGACGCGTTTAGCAGCGGCGACGTAGGGGGAACCGGGGCCGAGAACTTTTTTAACCTGCGGCACGGTTTCGGTTCCGTATGCCAGTGCGGCAATAGCTTGCGCGCCGCCGCATTTATAAACATCGGTCACACCGCAAAGCTTGGCTGTATAGAGTGTGGCGTCGTCCGTTGTGCCTTCGGGTGTTGGCGGGCTGACGACTGCGATATTTTCAACGCCTGCAATTTTGGCCGGAACGGCGAGCATGTAGAGTGCGGACGGGAAAGCGCCTTTGCCGCGCGGTACATACAGACCGACACTTTCAATCGCATTGACTTGCTCACCGGCAAAAACACCGGGTTCGATTTCGACCATCCATGGTTCTTCGACGCGGCGCATTTGTTCTTCGTGGAATTTTTGAACATTGGCGACGCAGTGTTTAATTGCGTCTTTGAGATCATCATCTAAAGCGGCTTCGGCGGCTTCGAATTCTTCGTCAGTGGCTTTGATGTTTTTGATCTCCGCCTTATCGAATTTTTGCGCATATTCGATCAGCGCGGTGTCACCACGTGCCTTAACGTCGTCGATGATCGGCTCGACGGTTTTGATGACATCGTCGATATTGGCTTGTGAGCGGCGCATAATCCGCGCCTTTGTTGCTGCATCGATGTCGTTCCATGTGAAGTAATTAATGCTCATGGGGTTTAGTTAGCCATAGGCGCGGACGATGTCTAGCCCATTTTGGGATAGATAGCGATGGCGAATTGTCCTTCTTGGGGGATATCAGGCGAAGATGAATGAACGCACACGGTCCGTGTTACTTCGGGATCGCTGAGATTGCGGCCACGCTGTCCGCGCATAATCACGGCATCGCCGAGAGCGCTGTGAGAGAATTGATGTGCGTAAGATTCGGTGGAATGGCGGAGGCTCGCGAGATGTGCTGCGCGTTCATACTCGCTCATCATAAAGGGGTCAAAACGGTCACTGTCCATCCGCATCCAGAAATAGTCGGGTAAAGGGCTGCCGTTATGAATGAACAGGCTGGCGCCTTTGAATGTGCTGTGCAGAACCAGTTCCCTGTCGTCGACATGCATCAGCGGCGCGATTCCTTCTCCGCCTTTCGGGTTGATAAAGAGGCGGCTGAAGATCGGGCGCTCTTCATCTCCGGTTAATTCACGGAAAAAGCCGATGAATTGTGTGCGTAAATAGTTGCAATGTTCGGTGAGCAAGGTCAGAGCCTGCGGGTCGATGCTTACCCCTAAAATATTCGCTTCACGGAGAATTCGTTCCTCGGTGAGAGGGCCTGTCTGTTCCCGATTATGCATCAGTTTTTTGTGTTTCAGGTCTTCGGGGGGAGAAGTCGCAAAGTGAATGCCATCATGAATGGCTTGCAAACCGTCTTCCCATGCAGGTTCACGAAGCATAGAAGCACGGCATACATCATTACGCAGAAGTGGCACCACCTCGTTCGGGCTGGTCACTAAAGGATACGCAGCATTGTCGTATGGAAAACTCATGGCTGGTTTATAGACGATTCAATAAAATTATGTCAAATATTTATGCTTACCCCTCGACATTTCATGCGCGATCCGTATAAAGAACCGCTATGTCCAAAGAAACGATCGTCATCATTGATTATGGCTCGGGGAATTTGCGTTCCGCCGCCAAAGCGTTTGAGCATGTAGTTGCGAATGAAGCGCTGGATATTGATGTGCGGATTTCGGGCGAGGCGGAAGATGTTTTGGCCGCTGACCGCCTTGTGTTGCCGGGGCAGGGCGCGTTTGGTGATTGTCTGGAGAACTTGCAAAATACCGACGGAATGATCGAGGCGCTGAATGAGGCTGTACTTGAAAAAGGAAAGCCGTTCTTGGGTATTTGTGTCGGAATGCAACTTCTTGCGACAAAAGGTTTAGAGAATGGCGAGCATACAGGTCTAGATTGGGTGCCCGGGACGGTGCTTGCATTAAAAGACCGCATTCAGGACAAGGATTTAAAAATTCCGCATATGGGATGGAACGTGCTCAGCACGCCAAACGAAGGGGCGCAGGATAATCGCCACTTTGTGCTGCGCAGCACAGAAAGTTCCGAGACGGGCGCCCATCATTATTACTTTGTTCACTCTTATATGTTTGAATGTGAGTATAACCATCACATTTTAGCAACGGCGGAGTACGGTACTGAATTTGCCGCTGTTGTAGGCCGCGACAATATTGTCGGAGTGCAATTTCACCCCGAAAAAAGTCAGGCCGCAGGACTGCGTCTCATCAGTGATTTTGTGCACTGGAAACCATAAGGGCATTTGATACGAATTTATCAGTATTGGGGAATGTAGGGACAATGAACGATCAAACCAAATTACAACCGTTGCCGCCGGAGCCGACCGTTGAGGTTCTGGAAAGCTTGAGCCCGTCAGATCTCAATGATCTGTGCGATGCTACTGATGCTGCCATTCAAGGCGGCGGTGGTTTTGGCTGGGTTGAAGTACCGAGCCGTGAAAAGCTTGAGCGTTATTGGCAAGGTGTTTTGGCGATGCCTGCGCGTATATTGTTGGTTGCGCGGCTAGACGGTGTTATTTGCGGAACGTGCCAGCTTTGGAAACCGCCTTTGAACAATGAAGCGCAAGCGCATGTTGTAACGCTGACGACAAATTTTGTTGCACCATGGGCGCGCAGTTACGGCTTGGCGAAGATGTTGGTCGAGAAAGCCGAAGAGATTGCGCGCAAAGAAGACTTTGCTGTCATCAATCTGGAAGTGCGGGAGACGATGACCCGTGCGATCGAGATTTATGAGACGATGGGTTACGTGCGTTTCGGCATGCACCCTTATTCCGTCCGTGTGAAGGACGAAACCCTGAAAGGGTATTTCTACTACAAGGTGATTAATCCCGACGCGGTGAAGTAGTTGCTTATGCTGCTTCGGATGTCGGTGTCGGGCCTGCCTCGGGCTCGGTCAATGCTGCGTTGTGTGTGCGTGCAACCGATACAAACAAATCTCTGAATTGTGATTTATTCGACAGCATACCTTTATGCTCGAACGATTCGAGCTGTTCGAGATCAGCAGGTTCCAGACGCTCGCGGAATTGACCGGCTTTTTCATACAGGGCGATCATTGCATCAGGCACCTGAATATCACGCTCTTCATATCCTTTGATCGTATTGCGCAAGTAATCCATGTCCGTCACTTTACCAGCGGGTTTAACCGCACCGGAACGCGGGTCGGTTGGTGAGCCGGCGGCGACTGCAATCACCGCAGCAGCGCGGTTTTCGCCGATATCATTTGCAGGCATGTAATATTCCGATCCCGGGTTGCCTTGTGCATAGCGGTTATCGACGTTGCGCACGTAAAGCGGGCCTTGATCATCGGCGACACAGACCAGACCTTTGGTGGCCGTGCCGTCACGTAATTCGATATCCATGAGTTCGAATTTATAAATCGGCATATTGGGCGGGCATTCACGCTCGTTGAAACGTTGCAGGTAGTGCTCAACGAAATTTGCTGCTACTGCAGGATCCAGATGGTCCAGTTGGGTGACCAACAGGCCGCCTTCGGTTTCTGCACCGTCGATTTTTTCGTTACCGATCGTTACGCCCGGTGCGTCTTCCGTTCCACGGTAAAAAATATCAAAACAGCAGAATGTGGCTTCAATACCTTGTGCTGCGCCCGCACGGGTAGAAAAGACATTATTCTCATTCATACCCGGAAAGTCAGCTTCCAGATTGTCTTTAAACGTACCGTTGGCGTTTTGCAGGTGTGAGTAGTCGAGCAATGAGCCGACACCGAAGGCACTGATCTGGCCGCTTTGTTCGATATGGTCAACGAATGCGCTCAATTCGGCTTCGTCCTTGATCATCAAATATTCGCGCGCGGCATCGATGATCTGTGCGCGTTGTTCTTCTGAAAAGCTTACTAGCCTTGCCCGTTCACTCATTGTCTGTCTCCGTGTATTCAAAAGTTTTAAGATCTTAACGAATTGTTAATATTATGTCAAATTTAGAGGCCTGCCATGTTGTTTCTGCATAACTCTGCCCGTGTGTTTGGGCTTGCAAGGCGGAATATATAATTATAGGGTCGCGCCCATGATTATTTATCCAGCAATTGATTTGAAAGACGGTAAGTGCGTAAGGCTCGTAAAGGGCGATATGACGCGCGATACGATATATAACGATGACCCCGCCGCGCAGGCGATGGAGTGGGTGCAAACCGGATTTAACTGGTTGCATATTGTCGATCTGGATGGTGCGGTTGAAGGTATGCCGAAGAACCATTCCGCGGTACGCGCTATTCTGAAAACAATTGATATTCCGGTGCAGCTTGGCGGGGGTATCCGTAATGAAAAGCAGATCGAGCATTGGATCGAAGCTGGTGTAAGCCGCGTTATTCTTGGCACTGCGGCTGTACGTAACCCTGATCTGGTTAAGTGGGCCTGTAATCAATTCCCTGATCAAATTGCCGTGGGCATTGATGCGCTTAATGGCGAAGTAATGGTTGATGGCTGGGTCGACGGCTCAAACATACAGGCTGTTGAGCTTGCTAAATTGTTTGAAGATGCGGGCGTAGCGGCCATTATCTATACAGATATCGATCGTGACGGTACGGGCAAAGGCGTTAATATCGAGGCTACTAAAATGTTAGCCGAAGCGACGGCTATTCCTGTTATTGCTTCGGGCGGGGCAGGTTCGATGGCGGATATCGAGGCGGTTAAAGCCGCCAGTCAGAGCCATGGCTTGAACGGCGTAATCGTCGGTAAGGCGTTTTATGATAAGCGCATAGATCCTCAACAAGCGCTTGCCGCCGCGGCGTAAATTTTGATTTCCATATTTTTCTTGTGCTTTTTGGCCGTACCTTATACAAAGCCCGCATTGAAACGGGAATGTGTTTATGAAGAAGGTTCGTTACGATAGCGCTATGGGCGCATTATTTTGTGAAAGCGCCAAAGGCTTGCCGATCACAGAGCAAACGCAGGTGATGACTGCGCTGTCGCAGGCGTTTTCCACGATGGATAAAGACGGTGTGAAAATCGGGGGTGAGCGCGTTCGCAATGCGACCCTGACTATTGATTGGCTGCAAAGCGCGGATAACCAGCAGAAGCTTCTTGCCCGTCTACATGGTCAAACACGACAGCATGTTCGTGGCGGTTTGGAAAGACTTCAGAGTGCGCGTGTTAAATATCATGACGATCGCGGCGCGATGATGATTACAATGCCGGGCGCTGACGGACAAAGCTAAAGCAGTTGTCACTCAGGCTTGCTTCATATACATATTCACTATGTTAAAAACCCGAATAATTCCCTGTCTGGACATTGATAAAGGCCGCGTCGTTAAAGGCGTCAATTTCGTCGATATTGTCGATGCCGGTGATCCGGTTGAGCAAGCCAAGGTCTATAATGACCAAGGCGCGGATGAGCTGTGTTTTCTCGACATCACTGCAACGCATGAAGGGCGCGATACGATCATTCATATGGTTGAGGAAGTTGCCGATCAGGTGTTTATGCCGATGACTGTGGGCGGCGGCATTTCCGAGATTTCGCATATCCGTAATCTGTTGAATGCTGGCGCTGATAAGGTTTCGATCAATTCGGCGGCGGTTAAAAATCCGGATTTTGTGAAGGAAGCATCCGATAAATGCGGCAATCAATGTATTGTTGTTGCGATTGACGCCAAGGCAAAAGAAGACGGTTCCGAGGGGTGGGAGATTTTCACTCATGGCGGGCGTAAAGGTACAGGTATAGATGCAGTGGAATGGGCGGCGCGGATGGCGGAATATGGCGCTGGTGAAATTCTGCTGACCTCTATGGATCGCGATGGGACCAAGCAGGGGTTTAATTTGCCGCTGACACGGGCGGTGTCCGATGCGGTGTCTGTTCCCGTGATTGCGTCGGGCGGTGTCGGGAATCTCGATCATTTGGTCGACGGCGTTAAAGAAGGCCACGCAAGCGCCGTTTTGGCGGCCTCGATTTTCCATTTCGGGGAATATACAATTGCGCAAGCCAAGCAAGCGATGGCGGATGCAGGGATCGAAGTAAGGATTTAAGGATGCATATTCTCGATAAATTATATGGCGTGTTGATGGCTCGTAAAAATGCGGACCCTGAGAGTTCGTATGTCGCGAGCCTGTATGCCAAAGGTTCGGCGAAAATTTCGGAGAAAATCCGCGAAGAAGCCGAGGAAACAATCGTTGAAGGGTTACGGCTTGAAAAATCAGCCGATGATCCGGAGATTCGTAAGGCGCTGGTCCACGAAAGTGCGGATTTGTTGTTTCACCTGAATGTATTGCTTGCCCATCACAATATCGAACCGCAAGAGGTGTTTGCCGTTCTGGAAGAGCGTTTCGGCATTAGCGGTCACGATGAAAAAGCGGCGCGTAAATCATAGATCTCTAAATTCTTGATTTTGACTTGTCATATTCCTATACTCCGGAGCTATGGGAGAGACACGTCGTGAATTTTTGCGCAAAATGGGCGCCGGGCTGCTTGCGGCCGGCTTTTCGCCGTTGTTCGCGCAAAGCGCATCTGCGGCCCCGAGTACACGTACACTGAGCAGTGTCGAGCGTGGTTCCAAATCATCGACAATGGCTGTAGAGGCCGAGACTGGACGTATTTTACGGGCGCGTGATTCTGATGTTTCGCGGATTCCGGCCTCCTTGGTCAAACCGTTCGGTGACATGGTGATTTATGATGCTTTACGCGACGGGATTATCGACCTTGAAGATGAAATGACGGTTACTCGCGCGATGACGCGGATTGTTGACCGTCAAGAAAATGGTAGCCACCGTTTCTTGAGCCATCACGGCTTTACATCCGTGACTGTTGATGAAGCCCTGACCTTGAAAATTCTGCAATCGATGAACGAGCCAGCGCTGATGCTTGCCGCGTTGTACGAGGAACGTACGGGTAAGAATTTTGTTGAGGCAATGCAGGAAAAGGCCGATGAAATCGGCTGCAGCAATACAGTCTTGCGGAATCCGACAGGGTATTATCATGCGTCACAGCGTTCGACCGCCGCGGATATGTGCATGATGGCGCGCCATTTGATTACTGAATATGCCGACCATTATGAGCGTTACGGTATGACGGAGACCGAAATGCGCGGGCGGGCGTTGCGCAGTTTTAACCGCTTTTTGAATATGCCCGAAGCGGACGGTATTAAAACGGGCCGGTTAAGTTCTTCGGGGGCACATAATCTGGGTTCGGCCGTGATGGATGGGCATCGTGTGGTCAGCATTGTTATGGGCGCGCCGACATCCTCGCAGGCCGCGCTTGCCAATCGCCAGCTTGCTAGTCTTGTTTTTGAACGTCATTCGGTCGAATGGCCGGGTCTTGAACCGCCTGTGCCTTCAGAGCCGGAAGAAAAGCTTATCCTGCCGACATACCCGCCGATGCTAGACGGCGCTGA
>CAZLTT010000054.1:0-13124 GCA_964562515.1 uncultured Micavibrio sp. | reverse complement strand
TTCGACGGCCTCGTGATGGAAACAACGGCGTTTGCCGAGGAAATCGGCATCCGCGCCCGCGCTATTGCCACACTCGATATGGCTGCATCTCTTGCCGAACTCGCCGTCGACAACCACTACACACGTCCAAAACTCGATAACTCATTGGCATTTTCTATCGAAGGTGGCCGCCACCCCGTCGTCGAAGCGGCGTTGAAGAAACAGCATGAAAGCTTCGTACCCAACGACTGCCGTTTAATGCCCGAAAATCGCCTCTGGCTGCTCACAGGTCCGAACATGGCGGGTAAATCGACATATCTGCGCCAGAACGCGCTGATCGCCATCCTTGCGCAAATCGGTGCGTTCGTGCCCGCAGCTTCCGCTCATATCGGCATTGTTGACCGCGTATTCTCTCGTGTCGGTGCATCGGACGACCTCGCAAGCGGTCGCTCAACCTTCATGGTCGAAATGGTCGAAACCGCCGCGATCCTTAATCAAGCCACGGAAAAATCTCTCGTCATCCTCGATGAAATCGGGCGCGGCACTGCTACATTCGATGGCCTCTCCATTGCGTGGGCCTGTGTTGAACATCTACACGATGCCAATAAATCGCGCGCACTCTTCGCCACCCACTACCACGAGCTAACAACACTCACCTCTCGCCTCGATGCCCTGTCCTGCCACTCCATGCAGGTCAAAGAATGGAAAGGCGACATCGTCTTCCTGCATTCCGTTGGCGAAGGCGCAGCCGATCGTTCATACGGCATTCATGTCGCAAAATTGGCGGGCCTGCCAAAGCCTGTGATTACCCGCGCACAGGCCGTACTCGACAAACTCCAAACGGGCGAGCAATCCGGCAACCTCACGAAACTCTCCGAAGACCTTCCCTTATTTTCCATGCAGGACAGTGCGGAACAGGAAGAGATTGCCGCCTCCCCTGTGCTTGACCGGTTAAAAGAAATCAACCCCGATAACCTGTCCCCTCGCGACGCGCTCGACGCCCTTTATGACTTAAAAGCCCTCTGGGAAAATGAAGAATAAACGCAACACACTCATCAAAAAACTCCGCAAGCATGAGCTCAGCGGCCCTGAGTTTTGCGCAGCCTATAGCGCCGATATGGACAAACATCTGCGCAAGATGGCAAAGGACCTGCCCGACAATATCGGTTTAATTGCTACGGGCGGGTACGGACGCGAAGAACTGTGTCCCTATTCGGATATCGACATTGTTTTTCTTGTCCCTAAAAAGGTCACAAAAAAACTCGAGCAATCGATTGAGAAATTGCTCTACGCCGTTTGGGACGAAGGCATAAAAATGGGCCATGCCGTGCGAACGGTTCAACAATCGATCGAAGTTATGCAGGACGACCCAAAGGTACTGACATCCTTAATGGATGCGCGCCTAATCTGCGGCAACAAAGAAATTTACGAAGAACTGCTCGAAGCAATGAGCAGCTATCGAAAGCGAAGAAAAGTCTCTGCATTTGTAAAAGCCAAACTCAGCGAGCGCGACCAGCGCCACCAACGCTTCGGTGACACGCGCTATGTTCTCGAACCCAACATTAAAGACGGCAAAGGCGGCCTGCGCGATTATCAAACTTTGTTCTGGATCACCGGACAGGCCTACGACGCTCACTCCCCTGAAGAACTGTTCAAACAGAAAATCATCACAAAACGTGAGGCCAACCGTTTTAAAAAAGCGCATGATTTCCTGACCAGTATCCGATGCCACCTGCACGACATTGCCGACCGCGCCGAAGAACGCCTCCACTTCGATATCCAGCTCGAACTTTCAGAACGCCTTGGCTACACCCACCGTAACAATGCAAAAGCCGTAGAACGGTTTATGAAGCATTACTTTCTGGTCACGCGTGATATCGGCGACATGACCCGTATTGTCTGCGCTGCGATTGAACAAGATGAAATCACCAAACAAAAATGGATCAAGCCAAGCGCCGCAAGCTTTATGGGCTTTGACATTCATAACAACCGCTTGAATTTTAGCGACGCGCAAGACCTGAAGAAAAACCCGACCGAGATCATGCGCTTCTTCCGCGTATCTCAGGAAACGGAATACGATATACACCCGCAGGCACTTCGCACCATTGCGAAAAACATTAACCTGATCGATCGCAAGTTCATTCACAACCCGCTTACAAACAGCCTGTTTTTGGAAATCCTTACATCTCAAAACAATGCGAGCCTGACGTTACGGCGCATGAACGAAGCCGGCGTTCTCGAACGCTTTATTCCTGAATTCCGCAAAGTGATCGCGCTTATGCAATTCGACCGTTACCACGTATTCACTGTGGATGAGCACATCTTGCGCGCAATCGATATACTCCACCAACTGGAAAACGGAACCCTTCGCGAAGAAGCTGGCCTCGCCAGCGCCCTGATTCATACAATTGAAAACCGCCGCGCGCTGTTCGTCGCGATCTTGCTGCACGACATATGCAAGGGGCAGAACGGCGACCATTCAGAGCTAGGCGCAGACCTTGCACTGTTCTTGTGCCCGCGCCTCGGCCTGAGTGATCAGGAAACCCGCCTCGTGTCATGGTTAGTTTTTGACCATCTGTTCATGGCCGACATCGCCTTCAAACGAGATATGGAGGACCCGAAGACGCTCGAAGACTTCCTCTTCCGCGTTCATGGCATGGAACGGTTGAAACTGCTGACCATCCTGACCACCGTCGACATTATGGCCGTAGGGCCGGGCCGCTGGACGGAATGGAAAGACAAGCTCATTCAGGAGCTTTATTACATGGCCGAAGCCCGCATGACAGGCAAACACCCGCTTGTCTCAACGGCACTGCTTTCGTCCGCTGTACCATATGACTTGGGAAACGACGAAACCCGCATCGACATTTCACAAGACAGCGAAAAACAAACAACAATCATCGGCGTCTACACGCAGGATCAGCAGGGCTTGTTCTCCCTTCTAGCAGGCGCATTAAGTTTGAACGGCGCAAACATTATCGAAGCACGCATCAACACATTGGACGATGGCCGCGTTGCCGATATTTTCACGGTCCAGAATTTGAGCGGCAAACCAATTACCCAGAAAACGCGTCAGGATAAAATCATCCAATCCATAAGGGAAATTCTGGAATCGCCTTACGACCTATCTTCTAAAATAAAGGCCCTGACAAAAGCATCGTCCAAAAAGGACCGCGCATTTGAAATCCCTAAAGGCGTGACAATTAAAACCAAAGCCAGTCGACGCTTCACCGTGATCGAAACATATGGGCGAGACAAACCGGGATTGCTGTACGAGCTATCAAAAACGATCAGCGTCCATAACTGCACAATCAAAAGCGCTAAGATCAACACATTGGGCCTAAAGGCGGTTGATGTGTTTTACATCCAAAACAACAAGAGCCAGAAAGTTAAAGACGACGCTCAACTACAATCACTGCAAGAGGCCTTACTCTCACAACTCGAAAGCTAACCACATACAGCGGCATGCCAACGCATTTGCCCGCACCAGCAACAGAGCGTAAATTCAAGGGCATCAACTTTCACGCTGCCCCATTATGCCAGAAAGAAACAAAATACTTGTCATCGACGACGATGAAACAATCCCCGCAATCATCCAATCCTTTTTGGAACCTCAAGGCTATGAGGTATCGAGCGCTTTAGACGGCGCATCGGGACTGGACCGCATAAAGAACGATCCGCCGGATGTGATCTTACTGGATCAACGTATGCGAGGCTTAAGCGGTATAGACGTTCTTAAAAGACTATGCCGTGACGAAGAAACCGGAAACATCCCTGTAATCATGATTACCGGAGACAATAATCTACGCCAGTTGTCACTGAGCATTGAGCTCGGAGCAAGCGATTACATCCTAAAGCCGCTATCACGTGAATGCCTTCTCACGCGGCTTCATAATGTCATAGAATAAATTAGATATATTTTTTGAGCTCTGCGGAAGATTGGTCGCTCAGCGGTTTAAGCTCTTCAACCATAGGGGCGAGTTCGGAAAACTCTTTTTCGCCGGCAACAATCATATGGCCGGTATCTTCAATTCTACGCGACAAATCACTTAATGCGCGCAGCCCCAAATTACCGCTAGAGGACTTTAACGGATGGGCGCTATCAACAATCCCTGTAACATCGTTCTCTGCATGTGCCTTACATATTTCGTCTACGTATTCATCTGCACATTTAAGATAAGTTTCCGCGATAACCGCAAAACGATCTTTCACAAAATCCTTAAGGGCCGTAACCTCTTCCTCATCAATGATAGGGTGCATTATAGATATCCTGTAGAGTTGAAACCTGACTGAACACAGCGTGTTATCCTTGCAATCAAGGAATATACAGATTATATCACCTTTTCACATTATAAAATGTTAAATCGGTATGACAGTGATAGACGCAACAAACACATTTGAGCAACCAAGCGACCCAATCGAAACAGATGTCGTCGTTATCGGCGCAGGGCCATGTGGCCTGTTCTGCGCGTTCGAACTCGGTTTGCTCGATATGAAATGCCATTTTATAGACATTCTTGATCGCCCGGGCGGCCAATGTGCAGAACTCTATCCCGAAAAACCAATTTATGACATCCCTGCATACCCGGAGATATCAGGACAGGATTTAACCGACAAACTGATGGAGCAAATCGCGCCTTTCGATCCGCAATTCCACTTTCAACAAATGGTTGAAAAGCTGGACAAAATGGACGATGGCCGTTGGAAACTGACGACAGATATCGGCACAGAATTCATTACCAAAGTGGTTGTAATTGCGGCTGGCGGCGGCTCCTTCATGCCTAAAAAGCCACCCATACCGGGCATCGAAGAATATGAGGGCAAATCCGTATTCTATGCCGTGCGCCAAAAAGCACAGTTTGAAGGCAAAAAGCTG
The DNA here is from genome assembly GCA_964562515.1 of uncultured Micavibrio sp. Lineage (GTDB taxonomy): Bacteria > Pseudomonadota > Alphaproteobacteria > Micavibrionales > Micavibrionaceae > TMED27. The sequence goes on along the minus strand of CAZLTT010000054.1, from coordinate 8,269 downwards.
CTCATCGTTGGCGGCGGAGACTCTGCGCTCGACTGGACAATCAACCTGCAACCCATTGCCGACAAACTTACACTGGTCCACCGTCGCGACCAATTCCGCGCCCACCTTTCAAGCGTAAACCACATGCGCCAACTCGCTCAAAGCGGCCAAATCAACTTCGAAATCGGCCAAATCAAAGAACTTATCGGCGAAAACGGGCAGCTAAGCGCCGTTGTCATTGAGGATAAAGAGAAAAACCGTCAGGAAATCGAGTGTGACACACTCCTGCCATTCTTCGGTTTAACCATGAAACTCGGTCCAATTGCTGATTTTGGCCTGAATTTGCATGAAAACCTTATCCCCGTGGATACAGAAAAGTTCGAAACGTCCGAACCCGGCATCTTTGCGGTCGGCGACATTAACTACTATCCCGGAAAGCTGAAACTTATCCTGAGCGGCTTCCATGAAGCGGCACTGATGTCACGTCAGGCCTTCCGCTACATCCACCCGGATCAAAAGCTGAAATTCGAATACACAACATCCAGTTCTTCACTACAGGAAAAACTGGACGTCTCCGACGATAAAGATAAGAAAACAGCCTAGAATTAGCGCGGAACGGCAAGCCACTGTTCGATCGCTAATCCTTTATCATTTTCAGGCAACGAAGAACGCTTGATAACCAACGTCACAAGCAAACGATCTGAACGGGTACGCGCTCCAGACTGGTAAGTCAGCACAGTCGGCACCTGAACATTCCATGTATAGACACCGTCCTTAACACCTTCGCTAACCAGAACAGGTGCGCCTTGGGCCGCGGCAGAAACAACTTGCTGGTTGGCCTCAACCATCTCCAGAATGCGTGCACGCTCCAAAGCTGTGGTAAAGCTCGCCCAACCTTTCTTGGAAAAATAACGCGAACTTCCCTGTAAACGGCGTTTGTAATCATTGAAACCAAACGTCATTGTTTCGGCTATAGCTTCACTGGCCCAATTCAACAACACGGGCGTTGTGACACCGGACTCACCCAATGGTGTCAGCGGTATAATCCGCCCGTCCGCGGTCGAGGCAAAATACTTACTCTCGCACTCATCAGAATATTCAACATCACCAACTTTTGGCTGCCCCTTTGTCGCAGCCAACTCGAAATTGGTAAGCTGCACAAACAGCACAGCAACCAACAACCCGATAATGATGAAGCTTAATGTCTGATTACGATCGTCGCCTGGTCCATCCATGGATTACATATCCAGACCTTCGAACAAGGCCGTAGAAATGTAACGTTCTGCGATAGAACAGCCAATCGTGACAATCGTCTTTCCTGCACTGCTCTCGGCTTCGGCAATCTTCTTGGCCGCCGCGATATTCGCACCTGTTGAAATCCCGCAAGGAATACCTTCCAGACGGCTGACTTCACGAGCGGTTTCAAAAGCTGTTCCGCTGTCGATCTTAACAACACCGTCAACCAATGTTTTGTCAAAGTTGCCGGGAATAAAACCAGCGCCAATTCCTTGAATTTTATGCGGACCGGGATCTTCACCGCTAATAACGGCGCTTTCTTCCGGTTCAACAGCAATCGCTTGGAAATTCGGGTTCTTTTGCTTAAGCACACGGCTAACACCGGTAATCGTACCACCTGTACCTACACCGGAGACAAGGAAATCAACCTTGCCGCCTGTGTCGTTCCAGATTTCCACGGCTGTGGTTTCACTATGGATTTGTGGGTTAGCAGGGTTATCAAACTGACCGGGCATGAATGAGTTTTCATGCTCAGTCATCAATATTTCTGCGCGTTCGATTGCACCCTTCATGCCATGCTCAGCAGGTGTCAGCACCAATTCGGCACCAAAAAGACGCAACATCTTACGACGTTCAAGTGACATGCTCTCCGGCATTGTCAGAATAATACGATACCCCTTATTCGCCGCGATAAACGCCAGACCAATACCGGTATTTCCGGATGTCGGCTCAATAATCACAGTTTTGGATGGGTCAATTACCCCCGCCTTCTCTGCGGCCTCGATCATCGCAAAAGCAATACGGTCCTTAACAGAAGAGACAGGATTGAAAAATTCGAGCTTCACCAGAATATCAGCGTTCAAGCCGTATTTTTCTTTGAAACGCGGCATCGCCACAAGCGGCGTATTACCTATAGTGTCCAGAATGCTGCTGTAAACCTTGCCGCGTGATTCCGGATTTTCTTTCAACGGTCCGTTAATCGGTGGGTGCTCGCGCTTTGGCGCGGCCTTTTTCTCGCCCTGATCTTCGGCTTTATCGGCTGGTTTTTCTGCTGGTGAACTCATTTCGGGTCTCTCCTTTTTAAAACTTCCTAAACTCTACAGTGTTTAGAGGCGCACGTGAACGCCTCATGGCAATTTTTTAGTCACCTTCACCCGGTTCTTCACTGAAGTGGTCCGGATACTTATCCTTCACATCCTTCATCTCTTCCGCTTCGGGCAAGGCATCTTTTGCTTCTGTTAAATTCGGCCATTTCTCGGAAAAGTCACGATTAAGCTCCAACCATTTTTCAGCCGCCTCATCAGTATCGGGTAAAATCGCCTCAATCGGGCACTCAGGCTCACATACACCGCAATCGATACATTCATCGGGGTGGATAACCAACATATTCTCACCCTCGTAAAAACAATCGACAGGGCACACTTCCACACAATCCGTGTATTTACACTTGATACAAACATCCGTGACCACAAATGTCATATGCGACAACTCCTCTAAAAAAACGCGTCAAACCGCCTTGTAAACGAAGCAAAGATTAAGGCGCTCACGCTTTTGTGGCAAGCCATTACCACAAGAAAAATATGCTGCCCTTGCGAATTGGCAATGAACTCGAACCAGAATCTCTTTATAGTCCCGTCTATGCTTAAAAACTTACGGCTCATAAGCGCCCTTTTCTGCGCTCTTCTCACATTTTCATGCAGCCAAGGGCCGCATGACCCGCAGGTTGAGACCTTTACCCCTCTCAGCTTCGAGCCCGTAGACCCTGATGATACGGTCTTGCTGATGGCGGTCAGGCGCTTCCTGGAGCAAACCGGCGCCCCCGTAGCCTCTCGCTTTGAATATGCACGAATTGACCTGAACGACGACGGCCGCCGCGATGCACTGGTTTTGTTCCAAACACCCTATGGCTTCTGGTGTGCGACCCACGGCTGTACCATGCTGATCCTGCGGGCACATGACGACGACTTTTCGATCATCAACTCGGTCCAGCCCGTGCGCGAACCATTATATGTCAGCAACCTTAAAACCAACGGGTGGAAAGACATGGTTACACGAGTCGCCGGGCGATCCTTTGAATCCAAGGATGTGGCACTAAAATTCAACGGACAAACATACCCGTCAAACCCCGCAATCTTACCGCCCTATAACAGAGATCACAGATTAAATTACGTTCGTGTATTTTATGATTAATCGTCGTCTTCTTTGAGCTTTTTAACAAAAGCATCACGGAAGGAATAAACACGTTGCGTGAATGTTTTCGGCGCAACACCGCTATCAAAAACATTTTCCCCCGCGGCGTCCGAACTTCCGTCATCAAGCGACAGGCTTACACTGCCGACAAGACTATCAACATCCGCATGCTGAACGTGTAACTCCTTGAGGCGTAGCATCACTTCTTGCTCTTCCGCACCGTAATCCCCGTCGATATGAACAAGCTCATGCGCGAATTTAAAAAACGCAGCCTGATCCTTCACATCGGTAATCTTGATAAACATTTCCTCGATATCTTGGGCGTTTGAAGCGTCCTTTTGCAGCTGCTCGCGCTGCTCTTCGGAAAACGGAACATCAGCCAGAGCCGCCGCCATAAAACGGACTTCCTCATCCGTTACCTTGTTATCGGCATGCGCAACAGCGAACAATGTCCGCCACATATAGTATTCACTATCCGGTACACCTTTATCCATTTATCGGGCCTTCCTGCTCCTCGTAAAATGCAATCATCTGATAAATAATATGCTTCATCATCTCTTCTTCGCAAGACGTAGCTTGCTCTTCAATCGGTAAATCCGGCTTGCGGTTCATCCACCGTAAATCACGTTCATATTGCATGACGTCGTCACCAAGGTCGGCTTTAATCGCTTCGATGATCTCCATCTCCTGCTCATGCAAAAACCCATCACACCAAATCATAATGCGCGCCAAACGGAAAAACTGCGCACGATGGTGCGGAAACTCTATCCCCTTAAACAGGTTCAGCGTGTTGCCCGCGCTTTTGAAATCGTCATCAACGGCCTGCTTCTGCAAATCGGTGAAGCTGAAAATCGTCATAACCTCGTCAATCAATGCACGTTCGGCTTCATCAACCTCGCCGTCCACATGCGCAAGCGAAAACACCGCGCGCCAGAGGGCGAACATATGATCATCAGGTGCTTGTGAAGCTTGGTATTCGATTTGACCGAGAAGATGTTCCATCAAAAACATTGAAGCCTGTTCCCGCGTTTCTGGCAAGTGCTTTAAATTAAAACACCAAAAACGTTCTTGCTTTGTTCTAAAAATATGATACCCTGAACAAATAATTTCAAAAAAGGAAACGGCATGCAGCGGGAAGACACGATCAAGTGGCTCTTTGTGGACCTCAACAGCTACTTCGCATCGGTGGAGCAGCAAGAAAACCCGTCTTTACGCGGCAAACCCGTTGCGGTCGTGCCCATGCCGACCGAACATACCTGCGCCATCGCCGCTAGTTATGAGGCCAAAGCTTACGGCGTAAAAACGGGCACCATGATCCGCGATGCACGCAATATGTGCCCCGGCCTTATCTGTGTCCCTGCACGGCATGACGTCTATGTGCGCTACCACAACAAAATTCTGGAAGAATTCATCAAGCACGCCCCGATAAACAAGGTCTGGTCTATCGATGAATGGTCTTGCCGCTTGCCGCCGAACAAACGCAACGTCGAAGCCATCATGCAACTGTCCGATAAAATCAAACGCGGCATCTGGGAAAATGTCGGCCCTGCGATTAATTGCTCCATCGGCGCCGCACCAAATACACTTCTGGCAAAGATTGCAGGAGACATGCAAAAGCCTGACGGCCTGACGGTCCTGCGCCCACAAGACTTACCGGGACGCCTGTTTGACCTCAAACTCATCGACCTCCCCGGCATTGGTATAAACATGGAAAAACGTCTTCACCGTGCCGGCGTAAAAACCGTTGAGGATTTCTGGAATATCTCGCCAAAACACGCCCGCAAAATTTGGGGCAGCGTACAAGGCGAGCGTTTTTGGTACTGGATACACGGTTACGACTTCGAAGAACCGCAAACGCAACGCAATCACATGATCGGGCACTCCCGTATCCTCGACCCCAACCTGCGCTCACCGGAAAAGGCGCGTTTAATGGCTCGTCGCCTCCTTACAAAGGCTACATACCGCCTACGCCGCAAGGGGTTTTACGCCTCCACACTCTCTTTGGGTGTGCGCACAACGGGCGATCGTCAACACCGCCGTAAATGGCGACGCGAAATTCGTCTGGGCACCCCTGCACAAGACCCCTTTACCTTCATGCAGCATCTGGAAACCTTATGGGCACAAATGATGTACGAGCTATCTATCCCGGGACAACCTTTGGCATTCAAACAATGCTCGACCCTATTGCTCGGATTACGGACGAAAGAACAAATCACGGGCGATATCCTCGATGAACGGCGGGAAGAAAACATTCAAACCTTGCAAAAGCGCGAAGCTCTCGCCAACGCGCTCGATAGTTTGCAAACAAAATACGAAAAGGAAACCGTCTGGCTCGGCACCGTACCCGAAACCTTATCGGGATATGTCGGTACGAAAATCGCCTTCTCCCGCGTGCCGGAGGAAGAAGAATTCTGGCACTAAACCCAACAAGCATGCGGGCCCGATAAACGGGCCCGGTTGTGCAATATCAATACCTTACGCCCCACCCCAAAAAGCAAGCGGACCCGATAAACGGGCCCACTCTTTTTTGCAGGTGCAACTTTATAAAACTTTAATTGCCGGAAACGACACGGTCATTCAGCGGCTGAATTGGGCGCGCATTCACGGGGAACAAAGCCTGAAACGCTTTCAACTGCATTTCTGAAAGCTCGACAGTCTCCTTCATCACATACCATTCCACACCTTCGGTGCAAGGCGGCGTCGTCAACGACCCTGTGTAATGATAATGGCTCAACCCCGAAGGCAGCAACGCCGCAGCATTAACCTTTACGCTATCGACAGATTTTGTCTCTCCGGCTTTGATCGGCGCATTCTGCCATATCCCTTCAATGACAGGGTTGTGTGCGCCCAACTTCATCATCATCGCAACAATCGCAACAGAGCCGCTATCGGTCTGATGCACCAAATGCGCCTCCATCGGATACGGCGCGCCGTCAAGATAATGCTCGCTCGGCGTATGGAAGTTCAGCTGCAGCAAATTATACGTCTGCCCATTGACGGTCAGGCTGCTGCCAGCATCAAAATTCACCTGAATTGTTTTGCCATTGTTAAAAACAGACAAACCGGACTCGGCATAATTAGGCTCAAGTGCAGGCATTGAAGTTTCCTGCAAATATTCGGAAATATTAATCGGCGATTGCGCTTGACCGCTGGCACACAAGTCATAAGACGGACTTAACGTACCCCAATATGCCGCTGCACCTGCCCCGCTATAGCTCCATGCTGCTGAAGGCGCTGTTTCCTGCAACTGCACCTCGGCATCCTGCGCACTCGCAGATACGCCAAAGCCAAGTACCAAAGCTGTGCTGACCAGCAAAAATCTTCTCATAATCTTCCCCAAAATTTTGTGTAACTGGCAACGAGTGTACTGCGAGCCTACTTAAAATAAAAGGGGCAAGATGATGTTTTGTTTGCGAAAAATGAATGAATTTGATAAATCTCGCGCCATTATGACTGATAAAGCAATTCACATAGTCGGCGCAGGGCTTGCAGGTTCAGAAGCCGCATGGCAAGCGGCCAATATGGGCGCGAAAGTCGTGCTGCACGAAATGCGCCCGGAAGTCGAAACCCCTGCGCACTCGACGGGCAATGCAGCGGAGCTTGTCTGCTCCAACTCATTCCGCTCCGATGACGCCGAATATAACGCTGTTGGCTTACTGCACGCCGAAATGCGCGCCATGGATTCCATCATCATGCGCGAAGGCGACAAAGCCGCCGTCCCCGCAGGCGGCGCACTCGCCGTTGACCGTGATAAATTCTCCGACGGCGTAACAGAAGCTCTCAAAGCCCACCCGAACATCACAATTGAAACGGGCGAAGTCGCGGGCATCCCGCCCGCCGACTGGGAAAACGTGATTATCGCGACCGGCCCATTGACAAGCGACGCGCTCGCAAAAGATATCGCAGCACTCACAGGTGAAGACGAACTCGCCTTTTTTGACGCCATCGCCCCTATCGTCCATACCGACAGCATCGATATGAATATCGCATGGTTTCAATCGCGCTATGACAAACCCGGCCCCGCAGGCAGCGGCAAGGACTACATCAACTGCCCGATGACAAAGGCGCAGTACGAAAACTTCATCAACGAACTGCTGAATGCCGAATACGGATTATTCAAGGAATGGGAACTCCCTTCCGGTTCTAAAAGCCTTGAGGAACAAGAGGAAGACACCCCTTACTTCGACGGCTGTATGCCGATCGAGGTCATGGCCTCCCGCGGACCGGAAACATTACGCTTCGGCCCGATGAAACCTGTTGGACTTACAAACCCAAATGCGGAGGAACAGCCTTACGCCGTGGTGCAACTGCGCCAAGACAACGCCCTCGGTACGCTCTACAACATCGTCGGCTTCCAGACCAAAATGAAATGGGGTGAACAAACCCGAGTCTTCCGCATGATACCGGGTCTGGAGAATGCGGAATTTGCCCGCCTCGGCGGCCTGCACCGCAACACCTTCATCAATTCACCGAAACTATTGGACGGCCAACTCCGCCTCAAAGCCCAACCACGCTTGCGATTTGCGGGTCAGATCACGGGCTGCGAAGGCTATGTCGAAAGTGCATCCGTCGGGTTGATCGCGGGACGCATGGCCGCGAGCGAGGCACTCGGCCTCGATTTTGAACTCCCGCCAGTAACAACCGCGCACGGCGCACTGATTAATCACATCACCGGCGGCGCACAGAGCGAGACATTCCAGCCCATGAACGTAAATTTCGGCCTCTTCCCCCTGCCCGAAAATCCGTTTGAAATCATGCCGAACGGTAAGCGCAAAAAACTAAAGGGCAAAGACCGCAAGAAATGCTACACCGCCCGCGCGATGAAAGACCTCAATAACTGGCTATCTAAAAATCAGGAAAAAGC
>CAZLTT010000053.1:0-14785 GCA_964562515.1 uncultured Micavibrio sp. | reverse complement strand
TTAGACCGACTGCCAACTCACCTTTTTTAATGGCAAGCGCGTGTTTACCGAAAATTTCGAAGCGCCATCCGCGCAAGGCCGGAATGTCGGCCTTATCATTTTGCGCTAACTCTTCAATGTCAGTGTTGGAGCAGACAAGCTTGGTTGCTACATCGTTGGATGCGCATTGCACCTTCAGCAGCATTTTAAGAATGTCGATCGTGGCGGAGATATGCGGTGGAAGGACTTTACGTTTTTTCGGTTTCGGCCAGTCCTTCGGATTGCTCTCATCAACGCGTTGAATCAATTCAAGCAGTTTTGCACCATGGCGGCTTTCGGCCAAATCATTGGGCATGTTACGTATCTTTTTAAGCTGCTTGATGTTCTTCGGCATCTGAGACGACATATCGGCCAAGGTGTCATCCCGCATGACCCAGCTACGCGGCAGGTCTTTATCCTGCGCCCGTTTTTCACGCCAAGCGGCAAGCTCGCGCAGCGTCGCCAGATTTTTGGGCTTGGGCGTTTTGATCTTAACGCGTTCCCACGCCAGATACGGATCGTTTTCATATGTCGCAGGATCGTTCAGAACTTCTTCCTCCTGAAAAACCCACTCGGTGCGGCCGCGCTTACCCAATTCTTCGGAAAGATGCTCATACACATCAACAAGATGCGTGACGTCTCCCAAGGCATAGTTGATTTGCTTGTCGCTCAAGGGGCGGTTGCTCCAATCGGTGAATTGGGCGCTTTTATCCAGACCGTTGCCTGTGATGTTGCGAACAAGGTTCTCATACCCGATTGAATCGCCGTACCCGCAAACCATGGCCGCGATTTGCGTGTCGAACAGCGGGGAAACAACTTTTTGCGTCAGGTTGTAAAAAATCTCCAGATCCTGACGACCCGCATGCACGATTTTCAGAATGTTTTTATCAAACAGCAGATCGAAGAGCGGTTGCAGGTCAATACCGTCGGCAAGTGGGTCGATGGCATAAGCCTCTTTATCCTTGTTGCCGATCTGGATCAGGCAAAGCTTGGGGTAGTAAGTCTTTTCGCGCAAAAATTCAGTGTCAAAGGTGAGGTACCCCTCACTTTTAAAACGTGCACATACGGAATTGAGTTCTTTTTGGTTTGTAATCAGCATCATACGGTCTTAACGCTTACTGAGAAAAATGCAACAGGCTTGACGGCGTAGGCGGTTCTATTATACATAACTTATTCTTTTTTTGAGGTGAGTATGCAACAACACGCTTTGGCAGCCGTTTTTACAATTGGAATGAGTGTCGCCCCCGCATCGGCGGTATGGGCGCAGGATGGAGAGCTACAGCCTCTGAACCCCGATCTTATTCCGGCTGAACCATTTGATGGATGCATAGACAGCTTGGGCGAAATGATGGATTTTCATGCCTATAAGAATGACATCCCCCCGATGCTTCTCAGAAATCTGTATAGAGATATCATTGATGAAGCCACGGCTAATACCGATCCCAACACGCCGGAGCATGAGTTAATCGATGTGCCGCCCTTTAACCAACAGCTTGAATACCTGTCTCCCGATTTACAGAAGCTGATGGGCATTTTATTCAGAGATCCACTAGCCGCGCAGACTTTCGGTATGGGGTGCGATCTCGACGCCTAATCTTTCTGGCGAATAAAAGCAAAAGCTTACACCAAGAAAACCTTTGCATAGCGCGCTTTACGCGTTTAAAACCGTATTGAAATTTAACGAGGATTAAAATGCACGATTTCAGAACACATACATGCGCAGAGCTACGTAAAGACCATGTCGGCAAGACGGTCAAACTGTCAGGTTGGATACATAAAGTCCGCGATCACGGCGGGGTTCTGTTCATTGATTTGCGCGATACATTTGGTTTGACGCAATGTGTGATTGAGGAAAACTCCCCTTTGCTGAAAGAGGTTGAGGATTGGCGTAATGAAAGCGTTGTGACCATTACAGGTGTCGTAAAGGCGCGTACCGATGAAACGATCAATGCCAAAATGGATACCGGTGAAATCGAAGTGTATATCGAGGAAGCCAAGCTGCAAGGCGCATCGGATGTAATTCCGTTTCAGGTGGCTGAAGATGACGGCGCGGGTGAAGATATCCGTCTGCGTTACCGCTATATCGACCTACGCCGTGAAAAGATGCAGAACAACATCCGCTTGCGAAACAACGTTGTTCGCAGCTTGCGGACGCAAATGTGGGATAAAGGCTTTCAGGAATTCCAGACACCGATCTTGACGGCCAGTTCGCCCGAAGGCGCGCGTGACTATCTGGTCCCGTCACGTCTGCACCCCGGTAAGTTCTATGCTCTGCCGCAAGCGCCGCAGCAGTTCAAACAACTACTGATGATGGGCGGCTTTGATAAATACTTCCAGATTGCGCCGTGTTTCCGTGATGAGGATGGCCGCGCCGACCGTTTGGCCGAGTTTTACCAACTCGATGTGGAGATGAGCTTCGTCACACAAGAAGACGTGCACAACACAATCCAGCCGGTGATCGAAGCAACCTTTAAAGAATTCGCAGACTTCACAGGCGAAAAACGCGAAGTCGAATGGTTGCCGAATTTGGCATACAAGGAAGCAATGCTGAAATACGGTTCTGACAAGCCTGACCTGCGTAACCCGCTGGAGATCTGTGATGTGACCGAAGTCTTTGCGCGTGATGATGTCGAATTCAAAGCGTTCAAAGGTGTGATCGAAAAAGGCGGCGTTGTTCGTGCGATCCGTGCACCGAAAGTCGCCGACCAACCTCGTAGCTTCTTTGATAAGCTTAATAGCTGGGCGCAGGGTGAAGGCGCTCCTGGTCTTGGTTACGTTCTGTTTGAAGGCGGCGAAGGTAAAGGCCCGATCGCTAAATTCATCCCCGAGGCTGCACAAGCTGCGATCCGTGAAGTTTCAGGCTGCGAAGACGGTGATGCGATTTTCTTTATCTGCAATCAGGAAAAGCCAGCTGCGAAATTTGCCGGTGCTGCTCGTGATGCGATTTGTGATGCCTTGCCCGAAGGCCATGAAGCGGCGCGCGAAAGCGGCGTTTACAAATTCTGCTGGATTGTCGACTTCCCGATGTATGAATTTGATGAAGCTCAACAAAAAATCGATTTCTCCCATAACCCGTTCTCCATGCCGCAAGGCGGAGAAGAGGTTCTGGAAACAGGAAATCCCGAAGACATTCTGGCGTTCCAGTATGACTGCGTTTGTAACGGTTTTGAGTTGGCTTCAGGAGCTATTCGAAATCACAAACCGGAGATCATGGAAAAGGCCTTTGGTATCGCGGGTTACGACAAAGAGGTTCTGGAAGCCGAGTTTGGCGGCATGCTGAACGCTATGCGCTATGGCGCGCCGCCGCACGGTGGTTTGGCATTTGGTCTGGACCGTATTGTCATGCTTCTGGCTGACGAGCCGAACCTGCGCGAAGTCTATGCATTCGTAATGAATGGTCAGTACGAAGATGCAATGATGCAGGCGCCATCTCCAGTGAAAACTGAACAGCTCAAAGATCTGCATTTGAAATTGAATTTGCCGAAAAAAGCTGTAGACGATAAAGCCGCCTAAGGGGAGCCTGTTCCACCAGTCGGAACACCCGGTATCATCGTTGGGTTGTTGCATACGCCTTCGTCAGCGCCGAGGGCGTCATCAACCAGCTTGATACCCTGATCTTCATATCCTTCCGGCGCATCGGCCTCACCAAATTGAAAAGCCAGTGTCTGTATTTTTTCGACCCAACTCGTCGGGGTGGGCGCAAATGAAAAATCTACAGCTTCACCAAGGTCAATTTCGTAACCGGGCGTATGCTCGCCGGTAGACGTTAAGCCAAAACCATTATGAATGTCACCCGGTACGTCTAATGACACGACGTAACGGCCTAGATGCTCGGATGTAAAATCTGTGCCCGTATCGGAAATATTTGTACCGATAATGTGGTAGTTTTCGGCCAAGTAATAAACACCTTCTGAGCCCTGAGCGAAGCCAACGGTTTCAATGGTGTTTATACGCGGGTCGTCGAGCAGATGTCTGGCCAGTCGATCCAGAACAGGCAATTGCTCGTCTCGGCCTAGCGTATCTTTAAGTGTGCTCGATGGGCCGTCCTCATGTTTATCGTTTTCTTGCGGAAGGCTGAGTGCTTTTAGCAGCAAAATCGCATGGCCGTCTTCGTTTACATGAACGGAATAGCTCAGACTGCTATCCCTAGCGGCAGCGACCAATTCTTCGTCTTCAACTGTGTATTCTTCGAAACCGTGCAGTTCGCCGTCTAGCGATTTCACTTCATATTCGCTTTTGAGGCAGTCAATGCCTTGGAGGTATGCTGTAGGCGCCCAAAGCGGGTTGATCAGGCGTTGCGTGTATTCCGGTGCATCATGCGGATGTAACTCTGCATCATCCGGGAAGTCGTAGGGATCATCCTCTTCGAGCACGGGGGCTAAAACTGTGGCCAGGTAAGCTGTGCCGGCTGTTGCTGCGACCCAAGCCGCCCAAACGAGTGGTGCTGGCATCTTATCATTCCTCTATTACGTGTTTTTTATTTTTTGTTACGTTAAGGGTAGGCGCAAACAATAAAAAAACCCTTAAAATTAAGGGTTTTATCTCGTGTATAAGGTGCTAGAGCTTGCTTATGCGGCATCCGCCGAAGGATCATCCTTATCATGGGATGCTTGTGGCGGGGGAGCCTCCGGACTACGGCCGTGAGAGCTTGCACCGTCATCACCGTTAAATTTACCCATAGAATTGATGTCAAAACGATTGGAATAAGAACGCGTTCTAAATTCTGATGCGTATTGGTCAAAGCGATCTTTGAACTCCGTAAACTGTGATTGTACCTGAGTGATTGTCTCAGGTGTAGCGTTCACGCGTTGACGTTCGATACCTTCCAATTCCTGTCGTGCATCGACCAACTTACGCTTATCTTCTTTCAGGTCTTTGAGGCGCTCTTGGTGTTGCTCTGGCGGCTGAAGCGTCTGCAGGTCTTCAATCGCGTCGTCGATGGCTTCGGCCATCGTATCGATTTTATCGACATAGAGCGCAATATCTTTGCCAAGAAATAGGGATTTTTCAGCCAGCATGCGCAGAACATCATCTGTGTACTTGCTTCGCAGTAAGGCGCGCTCGTCATCACTAAGATCGTTAAGGCGACGTGCCAGAACGCCCTCGGCTACACCGTGGTCAAGGTCCAGGCTGCGGATTTGCAGTAGGCTAAAATGAAAGTTTCGAATGGCTTCATTTGCCGGATTGGTGTCACCACTGGTCGGTTGTGCAAATATATTCATAAAAAGTCCTGATTGAATGTTCTTTACCATATCGTACTTTACGTTTGGTCGTCAAAAAGAATAAGCCCGGCACATCATTGGAGGGGCAATGGCCGGGCTTTTGGGAGCGAGCCTGCTTTTTTATGTTCACGGTTAGGATGGGCAAGCAGGCTTTTCAGGGAATTTGTTTGTCGGGTGCTTCTAATTCACGCCCTTTCTGTTGCGTTTAAGGTCGACGCTCGCCTGATGAAAAACAGTTTCCGCTTTATCACCGGGCTGATAGCTCTTGAGGCCTAGGCTCAGGCTGACGCGGATTTCTGCACCGGCCCAGATCAGGGAAAGACGGTTCAAGCGCAAAGCCATATTCTGCAAGCGGTTAAGGGCTTTTTCCATGCTTGTATCGCTGAACAACAGGACGAACTCATCGTCATGCGTGCGTGCGGCGGTATCCATGTCACGAATTTCGCTTTCTAACGCTCTGGCGACAAGTCTAAGCGCCGTGTTTGCAGCTTTTTCACCATGCGTATCATAAATCGTGTCTAAATTTTCCAGATTGAACAGGACGAGTAAACCACCCGAGCTCAAATCTCTGTTTGTCCGTGCGATTTCGCGTTTTAAAACGGTAGAAAAGCCGTCGGCGTTCAGCAATCCGGTAACATCATCAAAAACGGTCAGCTGCTTAAGCGCCTGTATATCCTGACTTTGCTCTTTGATTTTGGCTTCAGCTACACCCAACATTGTCCGCGCGCGGTCCAGAAAGCTGAGTGTGCTTCGAATGTCAGCGGATGGCTGTGTCAAAGGCTTGTGTTGGAAATCGCCTTTACGGGCCAATACGTCAAAAATATCGTGTGTACCGTCCAAAAAGCTCTCATCCCGTGTTAACTCCAATCCTTTGGACGCCTTCACATGGCTGTAATTTCTAAGTTTGTTCTGTATGGCATCGGAAGTCATCAATACATCCCTTTCTTTCTAGCTACCGCTGATGATCTATAAATGACTATGCGAGAGCTGTGCCATAGCAGCCGAAATTAAAAATGTTTAAAATCAGTGTCTTATGAGGTTTTGCTGTGCGGCAATATTACCCGGCACGATAATTTTGCCGTTTTTAAGCAGAAGCTAGGCAGGTCTTGCCCGCTTTTACAGATTATTTTAACTCTTTGCGGCCTATATTGTACTTTGAGGATATATCGGGCTTTGTTATGATGTCGGGTGCATAAAAAAAGGGCAGTAATGCGTTTGTTTTCCAAAGGTTTTTCAACACTTCTTATGGTGTTTACGGTCGGTGTCTTTACCGGTTCGCCTGCGCATGCTGATGAAATCCTCAGCCGTGCCGACGCCATTGGTTTCAAGCCGCACAAGGCGCTCTATGATATCCGAATGGTCAGCGCGCGCAGCGGTTCTCAAATTCTGAATATTTCCGGACAGATGTTTTATGAATGGCAACCTGTCTGTGATGCCTGGATCAGCAATCATCGCTTCAACTTATTATATGAATATGCCGACAGCGCCCCGATGCGCATAACAAGCAGCTTTTCAACCTATGAAAGCTTCGACGGGCAAACTTTGAATTATACTTCGCAACGCAAGCGCGACGGTCAGGTTTTTGAAGAACTGAGAGGGAACGCCGCTTTGCCGATTGCCGGCGGCATGGGCAGCGCGCTGTTCACTATTCCATCCGATCTGGAGTTTGACTTGCCGAAAGGCACACTATTCCCGATCGCGCACAGCATCGAAGTCGCCGAAAAGATGAAAAAAGGCGAGAAATTCTATACGGCTACTATTTTTGACGGCAGTGATGAAGAAGGACCGGTCAGCGTGAATGCCTTTATCGGTAAGGCCGTCACACCGGACCAAACGACATTGGATTATGCCGCAATGGACAAGGACTTGATTAACTCACCCGCCAGTAAGGTGCGTTTGGCGTTCTTTCCGTTGAATAATGAGGAGAGCACATCGGATTACGAAATGACGCTCGTATACCACCAAAACAGCCTCATTAGCGATATGGTTATTGAATATGACGACTTCACCGTTTCTCAAAAACTGGTGGCGGTGGAGCCGGTCGAACATGGTTGTCAGGACAATAGCAGTTTCAGTGAATAACGGTGCTTTATAGCCGACACAAAACACGCTAAGATACCTGACGCAAAAGGGAAAATATAAAGGGGACTTATGGGCGCTGAGCCAAAAAGCGAAGATCCGGCAGAAACAAAAACAGTGCTGATTGTCGAAGATAACGCGCTGAATATGAAGTTGTTTCAGGATTTACTGGAAGCCCACGGTATTGCGACCATAGATACAAATGATGGTCGTAACGTTCTGGAACTGGCGCGGGAGCACAAACCGGACCTCATTCTGATGGATATCCAACTTCCCGAAGTATCAGGATTGGATGTTACGAAATGGCTCAAGGAAGACGATGAGCTCAAAGAGATACCTGTCATTGCCGTCACCGCATTTGCGATGAAGGGCGACGAACAAAAAATCAGGGAAGGTGGGTGCGAAGATTATATCTCCAAGCCCATATCGGTTGTCCATTTTATGGAAGTCATCCAGAATTATCTGTAATTAAAGAAGACGAAAAAGGAAGTTCATGTCTGCACGGGTTTTGGTCGTTGATGATATTTTGCCAAATGTGAAGCTCTTGGAAGCAAAGCTGACAAGCGAGTATTACGAGGTGTTAACGGCGATGAATGGCGAGGAAGCTTTGAAAAAAGTCGCCGAAGAAAGCCCAGACATCGTCCTTCTGGACGTTATGATGCCGGGCATGGACGGCTTTGAGGTCTGTACCCGCATTAAATCTTCCCCCGAAAGCGCGCATATCCCCGTTGTCATGGTGACGGCCTTGACTGATGTGCAAGACAAAGTCCGAGGTCTGGAATCCGGCGCGGATGATTTCTTGAGCAAGCCGATTAACGACATGGCGCTTATGGCGCGTGTGCGTTCTCTGGTCCGTCTGAAAATGTCGACCGATGAATGGCGTATGCGTGAAAACACCGCTAACCAGCTCGGCGTGGTGGATGAAAACACAACGGCGATGAGTGAATCGACCGAAAAAGCGAATGTCCTTGTCATCGAAGATAAGGACTTTGAGCTCCGTAAAATCGAAGAGACGTTAGCCGAAGATCATCACCATGTTATGGGTGCGGAAAGCGGCGCGGAAGCTATGGAATTAATTGCCAGTCACGATTTCGACGTGATTTTGGTCAGCCTGAATTTGAATAATGAAGATGGACTGCGCCTGTGCTCGCACCTCAAATCAAATGAACGCAGCCGCGCTGTCCCGATCATGATGATGGGTGCGGACGAAGATATGAAACGCATCGCGCACGGTCTGGAAATCGGCGTGAATGATTATCTGATTCGCCCGTTGGAACGTAGCGAATTACTGGCGCGCTCTCGTACGCAAATCCGTCGCAAGCGTTTTCAGGAGAGATTGCGCGCAAGCTTCGAGGTCAGCCTGTCTATGGCACTGACCGACAGTTTAACGAGCTTGTATAATCGTCGTTATCTGGAGGTGCACCTCGATAAGCTCCTCAAGAAAAACAAGGAAAACAACAAGGCGATGGCTGTAATGATGATCGACATCGATCACTTCAAACCGGTCAATGACACATATGGTCACAAAGCGGGTGACGAAGCGCTCAAGATATTCTCCAAACGTCTGGTCGATAATTTGCGAAGCTTTGACCTTGTTGCACGACTGGGCGGCGAAGAGTTCGTTGTCATTCTTCCCGATATTTCCGAGCGTCGTACATATATGGTCGCCGAGCGTTTGCGTCGCGCCATTCAGGACGAACCTTTTGAGGTCGGCGCACCGGAGGGTCCGATCAAGGTTACGACATCCATCGGCGCGGCCATCATCGAGCCGGGCGACCACACGGTTCAACAAGCGCTCGACCGTGCGGACAAAATGGTTTATGCCGCCAAGGAAGATGGCAGAAACTGCGTTGTTTTTGAGGACATCGGCAAGCTCGACCCGACTGAATATCAGGTCGAAGGCCGCAAAACCGCCAACTAGATTGCTCAGCGCTTATTCCGGTAGAAACCCGCCCGATTGCATCGCCCACAGTTTCTTATAAACGCCGTCGGCTTTAAGCAACTCTTCGTGATGCCCATCCTCAACAATCACACCATTATCCATGACCAACAAGCGGTCCAGATGGTTGATCGTCGATAGGCGGTGCGCAATCGCGATAACGGTTTTGCCTTCCATCAAATACTCAAGCGCGTTCTGGATTTGCTTTTCGCTCTCACTATCGAGTGCGGATGTCGCCTCATCCAAAATCAGTATCGGCGCATCCTTCAAGATCGCACGGGCAATCGCAACCCGCTGACGCTGTCCGCCAGAAAGTTTTACGCCGCGTTCTCCGACCATTGTCTGGAAACCGTGTTCAAGTTCTTCGATAAATTCACGTGCACAGGCTTTCTCGGCCGCCGCAATGACGTCCTCATCACTCGCATCCAATCGTCCATAACGGATGTTTTCCATGATGGTCCGATGGAACAGCGCCGTGTCTTGCGGAATAATTGCGACGTTTTTGCGTAAAGAAGCTTGCGTGACATCTTGAATATTCTGTCCGTCAATTTCTATTCGTCCGTCCTGAATGTCGTAAAAGCGTTGGATCAAATTGATCAGCGTGCTTTTACCCGCACCGCTCGGCCCGATCAAACCAATACGTTGATTGGCCGGAATTGTAATATCCAGATTTTTAAATACCGGTTGGCTCGCATAGTGAAACTCAACATCTTTGAAACGTATCTCACCATTTGAAACGGTCAGCGCAGGAGCGTTTTGCGCATCCGTCACGGCATGCGGTTTGATCAGGGTTCTCAGTGAATCGTTCAAATACCCCAAGCTTTCCGAGATGCGGATGATACCGCTGCTCAAGTGCCAGGCGTTGCCGGTGAAACTGAAAGAAACACCCATGATAGTCGCAATGTCACCCATGGTGATGAGGCCCGTCTTCCAACCCCAGATACACAGCGCCATCATACCCGGCCCGAACACGACAAAGGTCGCGCGGCGATAGTTGTCGAGCAACAGGAACGCCCGCAGCATCTTGTGCCATGCTTTCATTTGCGCTTCGGAAACGCGTTGATGTTCTTCCATCTCGCGTTGTTCATGGGCATAGGATTTGACCGAAGCCATGTTGGTCAGGCTGTCGACGATCTGTCCCATAACGGTTGAGCATTCATCGGAAAAGATGCGTGATTTTTCCCGCAGCTTTTTCATTTTCAAAAAGACAGGGAACAGGATCAAAAATAAGAACAGCAATACCAGTGCACCGAAAATCGGCTCGAACGTGAACAACACAATCCCCGAAGCACCCATGCTGACGAGCGGCAACAGGATGTTCCAACGAAACTGTTCGTTAAGCATCAGGGCTTTTTCGATCCCCTCGGATACTTTTCGTGCCAGTGATCCCGCAAAATGGTTCTGAAAATAGGTGTAGGAATGTTGAAGCGTATAGGCGAGCAGGTCACTTCGCAGCTCCGCCCGTGCGCGCTTCCACCAATCA
This sequence comes from uncultured Micavibrio sp., assembly GCA_964562515.1. Lineage (GTDB taxonomy): Bacteria > Pseudomonadota > Alphaproteobacteria > Micavibrionales > Micavibrionaceae > TMED27. Next base: position 4,044 of record CAZLTT010000053.1, on the reverse strand, counting down.
AACGTCCAGTAATGCGGCACAGCATGCGACAGCTCGCCAATTAAAAGGACAAAGAATATCCAGAATGTATATGTCCAAACCGCATCGGGAACGGGATCGCTCACCGACAAAGGTGTCAGCAGGTCAATGATCCGCCCGACAAACAAGAAAGCGATCGGATAGCGGATCCCGTGCAAGATATCGGTAATAACGAAAACGACCCACATAAGCGGGTTTCGCTTTACCACCCACCAGACATAGGGCAGCAAATCGGAGGGGATATTTAAATCCGGCTCGTATCGCAGTTTATATTTATTCTCTTTATCAAAAAACACGGCTTATTCCTGAATTTAAACAATAAAAAAAGCGCCTCGGAACGGGCGCTTTCGGTAAAATCTGTAAAAGAAGGACTAGGGTTAGTTCTTCTTCGAAGGCGGCATCTTCTTCTCTACGAAATAAACATGCGCACCCTTTTTACCGGTTTTTTCATTAATCGCCCAAGGGTCGTATTTCTTCAGCTTCAGCTTGTACTCTGCACGCGTGGAGCGTTTGGCGTAGTAACGGTAGCCCGTACCCGCTTCGCTTTCCAATCTGACTTTGACGTAGGTGGCTTTTGCCATCGCTAAATCTCCTAAAAATTCTTATTGAGACGCGTTTATGACGGGATCGACAAAAAATGTCAAGCTTTTGAAGTGGGTTTTTTGCCTGAATCTTTATTGCCCTGCTTTTGCTTGCGTTTATGCTTGGGCGTCGTCTTCTTTTTGTAGCTGTTTTTCTTGCCCTGTTTCTTGCCGGCCTTGGGCTTTCCTTTACGTCCGCGCGGCTGATCGTGACGGAACGGTTTTTTCTTGGTTTTGAAAACAACACCGGGGATGTCGGCGCCGTTTTTGCTGTCCCCACACAGCTCCAACACAGTTGAACCGGTCATGCCGTCGGCTTCGGCTAAACGAACGGTGACTGTGGCTCCTAGGCGAAAAACCATGCCCGTACGTCGCCCGATCAGTGCGTGTTGCTCTTCGTCATGGTCGAAGTAATCCCCGTCCATTGAGCGCATAGGCACAAGCCCGTCTGCGTTGCTTTCATCCAGTGTCACAAACAGCCCGAAGCGGGTAACGCCGCTAATACGCCCCGAAAACTCCGCACCGACTTTTTCGCTTAAATATGCGGCTGTAAAGCGGTCGACGGCATTGCGCTCCGCTTCCATCGATGTCCGCTCTGTCTGGCTGATATGCTCGCAAATCTCGTCAATGCGCACGACTTCGGCCTCATTTATCCCGCCGGGTCCAAGTTTATACGCACTAATAAGGGCGCGGTGGACAAGTAAATCCGCATAGCGACGGATCGGGGAGGTAAAATGCGCATATTTACTCAAGGCGAGGCCAAAGTGACCAATATTCTGGGCACTATAAACGGCTTGTGATTGCGAACGCAGTACGACAGTTGAGATTAAGTGAGAATAGGGCAGTTTCTCTGCTTGCTTCAAAATACCGTTAATCTGCGCCGGGCGCGTGACCTGACCCTTAGGCAGGTTGAGGTCAAAGCTGGCCAGAAATTCGCGCACGCTATCAAGTTTGTCTGCGCTGGGGCTGTCATGGACCCGATAAACGCATGGAAACAGCTCAGGCGCCCGTTTTGCCTCAATGGCTTGCGCGGCGGCCACATTGGCCAGCACCATGAACTCTTCGATCAGCTTGTGTGAATCCAGACGTGTGCGCACCCTCACGCCGGTCATTTCATTCTTATCGTTAATAATGATCTGCTTTTCAGGTAAATCGAGATCCAGAGCGCCGCGTTTTTGCCGTGCCTGATCCAGAACACCAAACACCTCGTATAGAGTATTGATAGGGCCTAGAATGGGCCCTATCGCCATTTTGTCCCCGTCTTTGCCCTGTGTTTCGTATATGTGCTGCACTTCTTCGTAAGTCAGCCGCTTGTGAGACTTCATTAAACCTCTGGTAAACTTATGTTTTTTGAGGTTTCCTTCACCGTCAATCCACATATGGGCGGCCATGCATGCGCGCGGTTCATCGGGCCTAAGCGAGCATAAATCGTTCGATAACGCCTCTGGTAGCATCGGAATCACCCGATCAGGGAAATAAGTGGAGTTTCCCCGTCTCTGTGCTTCCTTGTCCAACGCGCTGCCGTGTCGCACATAATAGGCAACGTCGGCAATGGCGACAATCAGGTGGTAGCCATCCTCCGCTTTTTCGGCAAAAACGGCATCGTCAAAATCACGTGCATCCGCTCCATCAATCGTGATCAGCGGTATATCACGTAAATCTTCACGGCCCTTGGTGTCGGGGACGCTCATGCCCTTGGTTTCTTTGGTAACCGCGGCCGGCCATTCTTCATCCAGTCCCGCTTCGTGCAGGGAGATAAGGCTGATGGCTTTAGGATCGCCTTGTTTGCCCAGAATTTCTACAACACGCGCTTTTTTGATCCGTAAGCCGCGGGATGGCTGGACTTCGCCAACAGCCAGATCGCCTTCCTTCGCCCCATTGAGGTCATCAGGATGGATAGCATATTCGTTTCTGGCTTTCTTATCGGTAGGGACAAGTAACGGCCCGTGTTTGTTGTATCTGACGATACCCAAAACTTTACCGCGCGCGGTATCTAGCGGCTTGATGATATGCGCTTCATAAGAATTACCGCTGATACGGTTCAGCCGAACCAAGGCACGCTTACCAACAGCCATGTGCGGAAAGTGCTTTTTGTCGGGCATGACCTCTATGCGGGGCTGTTCTCCGTCGGGATTAGCGTTGTCATCAACAGTTTTTGCGACAATGTCGCCATCAACGGATATATCGGTGACTTCGATTGTGGTGACACCCGGCAATCCATCGGGTGCACTAAAGGCGCCGCCGGGTTGCTTGATGATTGCGCCTTCATTCTTGAGGAGCTTGAGGATCTGCTTCAGCGCTACGCGGTTTTCACCGCCCTTAATCTTAAAGGCTTGCGCAATGTCACGCTTTGTTTGTGGAGTCGGCGCACTGCGGATGTAATCCAGTATCTCGGATTTGTTCAGTTCGCCCATCGATTAGGCACTTTTCTTCTTAGAGCCGGATTTCTTTTTCGTCGTTTTCTTTGTCGTTTTTTTCTTGGTTTTAGCTGTGCTTTCCTTAGCGGCCTCTTTTTCGGCTTTGGCCTTTTCTTTGGCCGCGTCACGCTCCATTTTCTGAGCGATCAAATCGACAGCACGGTTCATACCAATGGTCATGACGTCTTCATCTTTCGGGATCGATGCGAATTTACCATCATGCTGAACAAACGGCCCGAATCGGCCAATACCCGCTTTAATCATCTTGCCCGTTTCCGGGTGTTCGCCAACGTCACGGGGGAGCGCAAGCAATTCGAGCGCGATTTCCAAGGTCACGTCACCCGGTGTCATGCCTTTGGGCAGGCCTTGACGCTTTGGTTTAGGCACAGCCGGTTTTTTCGGCTTCTTCATGCCCGCACGCTTCTTGCCTTCGGCCTTGGCTTTTTCTTTGGCCTCTTCGTAAAGCTTCATCTGCGCTTCATATTCGCTCATATCCGGCATGCTCTCAGGCGCAGGATCAATCTGTACATACGGCCCGTAAGGACCACGGCGCAGGGATACGGTTCTGCCTGTTCCCGGTTCTTCACCGAGGATTTTCGGCTCGTTCGCAAGCTCGGCAGTTTCAGGATCGATCTTTTCATCAACCATTTCGAGCGGGCGTGTGAATTTACACTCCGGATAGTTGGAGCAGCCGATAAATGCACCGAACTTACCAAGTTTCAGGCCCAAGCGGCCATCGCCATGCGTTTCCTTGCAAGCATTACATTTGCGCGGTTCGGGATTGTCTTCGCTAACCTGGAAAAAGTGCGGGCCAAGCTCATCATCCAGATGGTTAATCACATCGGTAATGGTTAGCTCTTTGGTTCCTTCAACGGCAGCCTTGAAGTCCACCCAGAAGTCTTGTAACGCCTTTTGCCAATCCAGATGGCCGGCGGCGATTGCGTCCAGTTCTTCTTCCAGATTGGCCGTGAAGTCATAATCAACATACTTGGTGAAGAAGTTCGCGAGGAACGTCGTCACAACACGTC
>CAZLTT010000052.1:6869-14838 GCA_964562515.1 uncultured Micavibrio sp. | reverse complement strand
CGATGTCGCCATTGGCGGTGATGGCGCCGGGCATTATAGCCATGTTGCGGTTTTACGCGTTGATACGGACGGCGCGGGTTATGTGTCTGAAAAAGAATAAACCGACTACTCGGTTTATTTGCGTGATCTCAGGGCTGTCGTGATTGTGCCGTCATCCAGATAGTCCAACTCACCGCCGACCGGGACGCCATGGGCAAGATGGGTGATGGTCAGGCCGTCGCGGCTTATATGGTCGCTGATGTAATGTGCGGTGCTCTGCCCGTCGACGGTTGCGGCGAGAGCGAGAATGACTTCTTGTACGTGTTCTTCCGCACTGCGCGTAATAAGCGATTGAAGGTTGAGATCGTCAGGCCCGACACCGTCTAATGCGGATAATACCCCGCCCAGAACATGGTAAAGTCCCTTGTAGGATGCGGTTCGTTCAATCGCCCAGAGATCGCTCACCTGCGCCACGACACAGATTTGTGATTGGTCGCGTTTATGGCTGACACATACGCGGCAGGGTTCGAGATTGTCCAGATTGCCGCAGATACTGCATGATTTGATGTCCTCGGCGGTCTGTTTGATCAGATCGGCCAGAGGCATCATCAAGCGGCTGCGGTTGCTGAGAAGGTGGAGGGCGACACGACGTGCCGAACGGTTACCCAGGCCGGGAAGGCCGGCCAACATTTTGATTAAATGCTCTAGGGGTCCGTCCTGCATGTTTACTCGTTGTAGTTCGGGTTGCCGTCATCAGGCTTTTGGAATGTAAACAGGCCGTTCGGGTGTTTAATCCCTGTTTTCAGGTAGAAAAGTTCGACCTCAGTAATCAGCCCTTGTCCGTCGACCACACGCCATTTGTTCAGCTTGAAGGGCTCTTCTTCAAAGCCGAGTGTTAATGAGCCGGCAGTGGGATCGGAGGCTTGCACGATTTGTACCTGTAGAAGGCCTCCTTTGCGACGAATACTTTCGACAATCACATCGTCGCTAAGCTTGATGTCTTTTCGCAAGATGAAGTCGGCGAGAGTCTGCCCGATCGGCGCGTTGGTTTGTTCGCCAAGCTCAGCATCGTAGAAATAGATGAAGACACCGTCGGCGACCACGAAATCTTTAATTGGGTCGTCATATTCGAATCTGAGTTTACCCGGACGGTCCAAAAAGAACGTACCGACAAGTTGGGTGCCGTCATGTGTGGTTTGCACGAAGCGCGCGCGCGCAGACGTTAATTGATTTAAATATGTTTCAACGAGCTTGATATCTTCGTTGAATTTCTCGGTTTTCTCGGCCTGTGCGCTGCTTGATAGAGCAACAGGAAGGGCGAAGAGCGCGAAGAGTGTAAAAATTCGTAAAGCTGTTTTCATGCGTAATTCTCTTTAATCGTTGTTTACAGATAATATACGGATGATGCTTTGCAAACCCTTTGGCGCTTTAAAAGTTCAAAATGCCAAGACATAAAATCCGGGCAAATGCTTTTTGCGGTTATTTCGTTTTTTTCTGGCTGTCGTAAAAATCCAGATCGTCCTGAATTTGCGGATATAGCTTATGGCAGGTTGTGTACCCCCAATAGATCAGAATTGCCGCGACGATTAAGGTGAGCGTGTTCAGGTAAAGCAGCAGGATTGCGAAGCCACCGATCAGCGCGAAGCGTCCGTGATTATACTCGCGTACGTCTCTTTGTAGTCCGGGTGATAGGGATTTAACGTCGATCCCCCAAAAGTCGCCGAGGTACTTTTTCAGATTTTCGGGAATGTCTTGGGGTCTAAAATCTTCGCGCATCTCTAAACGTCACTGAAATCGGTGATCAGCACTTCACGCTTACCGGTTGCGCTGGCTTTGGACACAACGCCCTGTCGCTCCATTTCCTCGATGATGCGGGCGGCCCGGTTATAGCCGATTTGCAAGTGCCTTTGGATAAAGCTTGTCGATGCTTTACCTTCGCGCGCAATGATGGCAACGGCCTGATCGTATAGTTCGTCGACTTTCTCGCCGCCGCCGTCACGGTCACTGAAGATGGCTTGCATAACTTCGCTCGCGTCGGAAAAGTCGTCAGATGTGATGCTTTCGATGTATGCGGGTTCGGCTTGCGCCTTGAGGTCGGCGACGACTTTTTCAACGTCTTCATCGCTGACAAACGGGCCGTGTACGCGTGTGATACGCCCGCCCGGAGCCATGTAGAGCATGTCCCCCATACCAAGCAATTGTTCCGCACCGCCTTCGCCCAAAATTGTACGTGAGTCGACTTTCGATGTGACCTGGAATGAAATTCGTGTCGGGAAGTTGGCTTTGATAACGCCCGTAATGACGTCTACGGATGGGCGCTGTGTTGCCATGATTAAATGTATCCCGGCGGCACGGGCCATCTGTGCGAGACGCTGTATGGCGTTTTCTACGTCCTTACCTGCGACTAACATCAAATCTGCAAATTCATCCACGATGACCACGATGAATGGTAGTTCAGCGAGGTCCATTTCCTGATCTTCATATGTCTTCTGACCGGTCTCGGGGTCGAATCCGGTCTCGACTTTATGCATGATGGTCTCGCCCTTTTCGCGGGCCTCCTTCACACGTTCGTTGTAGCCATGGATGTTCCGTACGCCCAGTTTTGACATCGCGCGGTAGCGTTCTTCCATCTCCTGTACCGTCCATTTCAGGGCCACTACTGCCTTACCCGGTTCTGTTACAACAGGCGAGAGCAGGTGAGGAATGCCGTCATATACAGAGAGTTCGAGCATTTTCGGGTCGATCATGATGAAGCGGCATTGCTCGGGCGATAAGCGGTAGAGCAAGGAGAGGATCATGGTGTTTACGGCTACCGATTTACCCGACCCGGTAGTCCCTGCGACAAGCAGGTGGGGCATTTTTGCCAAATCGGCCAAGATAGGCTGCCCGCCGATATCCTTACCCAAAGCGAGCGGTAGCGAGGCTTTTGTTTTTTCGTACATCGAAGTCGCAAGCAGGTCCTGCATATAGACGATCTGACGACTTTTGTTAGGCAGTTCGATACCAATGACATTGCGACCGGGGACAACCGCTACACGTACGGAGATTGCCGACATTGATCGGGCGATATCATCGGCCAAGCCAATGACTTTCGCTGATTTTGTACCCGGGGCTGGTTCAAGTTCATATAATGTTACGACCGGGCCGGGGTGAATACTGGTGATTTCCCCTTCGACGTTGAAATCGGCCAGTACGTTTTGCAGCAGTTCCGCATTGCGCCGTAGGGCGTTTTCATCCAGTTGATCCTCATGCGTATCCTCAGGGGCAGCTTCTAGAAGTTCGAGGCTAGGCAATACCCATTCGGAAACTTCGCCATCAAGGCTGAAGCGCTGCTGCGGTGTTTCTGTTTTTGATGCTTTTGATGCTTTTGCAGGCTTGGCGACAACAGGAATAGATGGTTGCGGTCTGTCGGGTTTTTGTTGAACGGGAGCAGGCGGCGCTGCTTTTGCGGGCGCTGGTGAGACTGGTGGTGCTTGTCTTTCAGCCGGAGCTTCTGCTCTTTCAAACTTTGGCATCGGGATAGAGAAGCGCGGCATTTTTTCCAGAGCGCTGCCAATGTCCGGGCGGGCGTTTTCATCATTGTGATGGCTGATCCAGCCAATGAAACCCTTGATCATTGCAAAGGCCATAAAGAGAGTATTGAGTATAGTTATAACAGTTTTTTGAATAGCATAGCCGATATGAGCCAATTTTAATGATGAAGCATAGATGCTGCTTGCTATGGCGATTATCCCGCAGATTGATGCCACGATAAGCGGTGTGAAAATAGAGGAAATCCCGCTTAAAAACGCGACGAGAGGTGTAAGTAATAACGTTCCGATCGAGCCGCCTAAATGCGGTTGATGCAAATAATTTTCAGCCGGAAGCGGTGCGAAAGCCATGGCAATGAAAAGTACGCTGAAGCCCAGAGCGAAAATGCGTAACGGGAACCAATTGATTGTCGCGCGGTTAAAAATACGTACGCCCCAACATACAGCGACCAGACCGACCATGAATGCTGCGACGCCGACTGTTTGGAGTAATATATCTGCCGACCATGCGCCGTATAAACCCATCCAGTTTTCGACAGTACCGTTTTGTGATGCGGCGACGTTTGCGGCGGGGTCATGAGGGTTGTAAGTGGCCAGTGCGACGAGCAGGAACGCGCCGCCCAAAGCAAAGAATGCAGACGTAGCATCGACAACACGGCGTGCAAAAAAGGCCTGTAGACCTTCAGGCAAAATGCTTAACGGCCATGGGGCTGAATTCGCTTTTTTACGTTTTTGTGTTTTTTTACGCGATGTTTTAATCGGGGCGCGGCGAATGGTACGTGTGCGGGCCATAGTGATACTTTCGTCAGAATTTTAATCAGAAACAAGGCGATTGAGGGGGTGTGGAAGAATCTTCCAATCGCTTGATGAGCTTTAATTTTAACGGTTTGACGTTAAAAAGACAAGCAATTCGGTGGACAGGGTTTGACGAAAAGAACAGTGAAAGCGTCAAAAAGATAAAATTTACATACAAATTTAGCGGAAATTAAGGTTTCGTTAATCTTTTTCCTGTTATTTGAATGTGTGAAAAGGTCCTATTGAACATAATCATTTAGAACACGGAGATTTCATTTATGGGTCAGGCTTTTGCCAAAGCTGAATCACAACCTCAGGTCACAGTGCCTGAGTATTCCATTTACATTTATCATCATCCTGAAAATCAGCATGAAGGACAAAATGATTGGGAGAAAAGATCTACGACAGTCGATCTGAAGGAAGCTCTCGATGAAGCCATATCCTTACATCAAAGCGAAGGATATCGCCGCGTCGAGATCATGAAGAGGCTCGTCGACCCTGAAACCGCACAAGCAAAAGATCAGGTTCTCAAAGTGTTCGCACATGAAAAGCTTGATGTGTCGTTTGAAGCAAAATTGGCGATCAGCGCAGTTTTGCTAGCGGCGTGTATATTGAGCGTAAAGATGCTTGGCTTGGTTTAAAGCCTATTCAAGAACCCCGAGCGGTTCTTTCATTACCAATTCCCCGATTTGTTTATAAACGCGCGCGTTCTCGAGCATTTGCTCTTTGATCGGTTCGTTTTGTTCCGCCAATGTGGTGAAAAATGTCGAGGCATCGACGAGAAGTTTTCCGGCCAATTCGCCATGTGCCGTCCCGTTAAGAGCGCCTGTAGGTTCTTGTGAAAGCAAAGAGCCCATTTGTTTAAATACAGTCGCGTTCTCCTGCATTTGGTCGTTTAGAGGCGGGTTTTGTTCCCCGAGAGTCAGGAAAAAATCGGCAGCGTCGACGAGAAGTTTTGTCGCGAGTTCTGCATGGGTTGGCATAATATACTCCTTATTGTTGCCTTAGACATACATGGCGTATGCAAAGATGTCCAAGGTTAATTAATGGTGGATCCGTCGTTGTCATGAGCGCGAAAAGCATGCGCAGGATAGGCACCGATAAAAGTAACGTCGGTTGCGAAAAAGCCTAGCTCCTCAAGAGCCAGTTTGAAGTTTTCGTTGTCCGGATGGCCTTCAATGTCACAGTAGAAGCGTGCGGCCTGAAAATTCGGGTCTACGTATGATTCCAGTTTGGAAAAGCTGAAACCGTTTGTGGCGAAACCCCCCAAACATTTATATAGAGCAGCGGGAATGTTACGCGCTGTAAAAATGAGTGACGTAATTGTATCGACAGATTCATCCGGAATTTCAGGCTCGGTCCCCAATACCAGAAAGCGCGTCGTGTTGTGCGCGGCGTCCTGTACGTCTTTTTGCAAGATGTCGAGGCCATATATCTCTGCGGCTAATTCTGAAGCGATCGCGGCATGCGTAGGATCGTTTTTCTCCGAGATTTCTTGTGCCGCGCCGGCGGTATCTGCGTGTACATGCGACTCAACATTTAAGTCGGCAATAAGCTTGCGGCATTGTGGAATGGCATGAATGTGACTGTGAATGTGCTTTACGTCTTCTTTTTTCGTGCCTTTTACACCCACCAGAGCGTGGCGAATAGGTTGAAAATGCTCACCTATAATATAGAGACCGCCTTCGGGCATGAGATGGTGCACGTCTGCGACCCTTCCGGCCAAGGTGTTATCAATAGGGATCATGGCGAGATCGGCCTTGCCGTCGCGAACAGCCGCGAATGCATCCTCAAAAGCGTGGCAGGCCAGCGTTTCGAGCGACGGGAAAACGGTGCGACAGGCCAAATCGGAATATGCGCCTTTGGCACCTTGGAATGCGATGGTTTTAATCTTTGAGAGGTCCATAAACAGGTTCGTCTGGTGTTCGTGAATTTATCTGTAATATTTTTGCTAGAATGGCTTTACGCAGCCTATATATCTCTGTTATCTAAGCTTGTTCTAAACTGCTACAGATTAATGTAAAGAACAAGAACCCTTTTTTAAAGCATAAGAGTTAGCGGAAGCGACCTATGGACAGTATGGAAAAAAACAAGATTTTCGCCGCCATTTTGTGTGCGGGTATCATGGCCATGTTAAGCGGATTTATTGCCGATAAGTTGGTGCATCCGCATATACCGGATGAGGATGCCGTTCCTGTTGAAGGTGTTGAAGTTGCTGCCGGAGGCGGGCCTGCAAAGCCGCAATTGCCTGAGCCTATTCTCGAATTGATAGCGGATGCTGATATTGCCAAGGGTGAAAAACTGTCTAAAGCCTGTGCGGCTTGTCACTCATTTGATCAGGGCGGTCCTCACCGTGTAGGTCCTAACCTGCATGCTATGGTTGGCGCTCCGAAAGCCGGTAAGAGCGGATTTGAGTATTCGCCTGCTATGGCGGGCCACGGCGGCGCATGGAGCTATGAAGATTTGAACTACTTCCTTTGGAAGCCTAAAAAGTTCATCGAAGGCACGAAGATGCAGTATATCGGTATGAAAAAGCCGGGTGATCGTGCAGCGATGATTGCGTGGTTGCGCACACAAGGGTCAGGCTCTTTCCCATTGCCGTCTGCCGGTGAGATCGAGGCTGAAAAAGCTGCTCTCGCTCCGCCTGAGCCTGAAGTGGATGAAGCCGCAAACGAAGGCGAAGAAGCACCTGCGGAAGATGCCGCTGCTGAGCCTGCTGCTCATTAATTTAAGTTTATAGAAATTAGGATTATTTTTCGGTCCATCCGCCTTGTGCGGATTGTTGCCAGTACGTTACGTCGTGGTCGCCGTCTTTATAGGTTTTCCAGCGTGAACGAGCGGCTTGCACGGCATCGTCGTTGCGGCCATCAAACATATCGCAGACAAGCTTGAAATTGGATAGATCCCCATGCTCGCATGAATGTGTAAGGATCAGTACGTCCGCATCGTTCGGGATTTCATCATTATCCGTTAGGAAAACAGGTTGATCGGCTTCGTGACCGTCTTTTTTCGAACCATGCGGGATGAAGCTGTTCGGGCTGTAAGTCCACAGATGGGTGTTCAGACGCTCTATCTCATTATTATCGGGCGCTTTAATCACGATGCGGTGGCCTTTGCTCAAGGCCTTGCTGACAAGTGCGGGCAGAGCGGCGTCCAGATCCTGTCGTTCGAGATGATAAAAGCGGATATCAGCCATTTACGCATCCTCCCGATCGGCATCGGACGTGTAAGTATGCGTATTTCCGTTAAAATCGGTGATTTCGTAGATGCCGCTTTCCTGTTCGGTTGGTGTGCCGGGCGTGCACGGGACTTTGCCGTGGCCACCCGGGATATCAAGCATATATGTGGGTTGGCAAAGACCGGATAAATGTCCGCGCAATTGTTGGACAATTTCCTGACCCCGCTTTAGCGATAAACGAAAATGCGATGTACCCGGCGCGAGGTCGGGGTGGTGCAGGTAGTATGGTTTGACATTGAGGCCAAGTAATTCGCGGTAAAGATCGGCAAGAATGGAGGCATCATCATTTACCCCCTTTAGTAAAACCGACTGTGACAGCAGATTGATGCCACCCGTATGCAGCTTTTTCAGACAGGCACGTACATCTTCGGTCAATTCCTGCGCATGATTTACATGCAGGGCCATATAGACTGCTTTGTCCGTGCCG
>CAZLTT010000052.1:0-6769 GCA_964562515.1 uncultured Micavibrio sp. | reverse complement strand
GGCGCTGCATGGGCCGGACCGACATGTTCACGGCGGAAACAGTAACGGCAGTAAACGGCACAGACATTAACGGGCTTAAACAGAACGCGGTCGGGATAGCGGTGAACGATCCCTTTTACAGGTGTATGTGCATCATCCCCAATCGGGTCCTGAAGTTCTTCGGGGTGGATATCCAGTTCTTTGAGCTGCGGGATATATTGTTTGGCGACAGGATCGCTTAGCACATCACCGTTAATTGCGCTTTTAACCGTGTCGGTGATGCGTACGGCATATTTCTTCAACAAAGCGGGGTGGGTGTCACCGCCTTTTTGTTCAATATAGCTGCTCGCTTTGTTCCGTGCTTCGGGTTTTTGCGCTTTATCGGGCTTCATGCTTACTCGTAAGTGTTTTTAATCCAGTCATCCAGAACACGTACACCAAAACCGCTGCCGTATTTAGGTACTGTCGGTTTGTCGGCTTTACGCCATGCCGTGCCGGCGATGTCCATGTGTGCCCAAGGTGTATCATTTTCTATGAAATGTTCAAGGAATCCCGCAGCGGTGCATGCGCCGCCCCAGCGGCCGCTTTTGCCAAGGTTCTGCACATCGGCGACGTTGCTTTCCATTTCTTTCTTCCAAACCTCATCAAGCGGCATCCGCCAGAGTTTTTCACCTGTTCCGGAGCTGGCTTTTTCCAATTGGCCCCAGAGCTTGTCGTCATTGGCAAATGTTCCGCAATATTCATGGGCGAGGGCGACCATCATCGCGCCTGTTAGTGTTGCAAGGTCAATGATAACCGAGGGTTTGAATTTCTGTTGCAGATGTGTGAGGCAGTCGGCGAGAACTAGACGGCCTTCCGCATCTGTGTTCAGGACTTCAATCGTTTTACCGGATAAGGATGTGACAATATCACCCGGCCTGTACGCGTTTGATGAAGGCATGTTCTCGGCCAGGCCGACAATGCCGACGACATTGACTTTGGCTTTACGTGTGGCAAGAGCTTTAATCGTACCGACGACGGCGGCTGACCCGCCCATATCCATTTTCATTTCGTCCATGCCTGCGCCGGGTTTAATGGAGATACCGCCAGTATCGAAGGTAACGCCTTTACCGACGAGGCCGATTGTGTCGTCTTTTTTCGTGCCGCCGTTCCAACGCATGATGACCATTCGTGGTTGGCGTTCAGAGCCTTTACCGACGGCCATAATTGCGCCTGCACCCATTTGCTCGAGTTTTTTCTCGGTCAGTATTTCGACATCAACGCCGAGTGGTTTGAGGGTATCGCGAATTTGCTTGGCGTAGCTTTCGGGGTAGAGATCATTTGGCGCGGTATTGACAAGATCCCGTGCCCAGAATGCACCTTCTGTCGCGGGGTCGAGCGTTTCAAAGACGGATTTACTGTTTGCCGGATGTGCGGATACGACCTTGATCGCTGTCAGTTTCGGGCTTTTCTCCTGGTTGTCTTTGGAGTTGTAGCGGTCTAAATTTTAGGAGCGCAGTTTAAAACCGTTGGCCAGAGGAGCGGCCATTAATTCGTTTTTCAGGGCCTTTGATTTTTCGGTGAAGAGCAGAACTTCTTTTACGCCCGCGCTACCGATAGCGGCGAAAAGCTTTCCGCCTGCCTCTTCGGCTTTTAAAGCATCGAAATCTCCTGCTTTGCCCAGACCGACAACCGTGATGCGGTCGATTTTGGATTTTTCAGGGGCGTATAGGCTAAGTGTTTGTCCGTTTTTGCCCTTAAATGTTTTGTCTTTTTTCAGCGCGCTTGAAATCAGCCCATCGACGCTTTTGTCGATTTTTTTGGCGTTTGTGCCCAAGGTCGTATCGTCGAAAGTTGTTACAACAACATGGCCTTTGGCAGGGGTATCGGCTTTTGGAAATGTCACACGCACAGACATATATTCAAATCTCTTTCTTTGGTCATCGGGTTTTGGGTTAATTATTGCTTCTCTTTGAGTGGTAGAGAACGCTATAAACACTATAAGCTTTTCCGCCGTTGTGGCCAGAGGGTGAAACGAAATTTCGAAAGTCTATGAGCGTTTTTGACCGCTATATATTCAAGAATTTGACGATTGCGACGATTTTTATCGCGATGACGCTCGCGGTTGTCGTATTTTTGACCCAGTCATTGCGGTTTTTGGAGTTGGTCATCGAATCGGGCGCTACGAGTAGTTCTTTCTGGGTTTTGACGTTGTTGGCGTTGCCGCGTTTTTTCGAGATTATCTTGCCGCTCGCTTTGATGGCGGCGACGCTGTTTTTATACAACCGCATGACAAGTGATTCCGAATTGATTGTTGTACGTTCGGTCGGTTTTGCGCCTTATCAGTTGGCTAAGCCCGCGATTATGTTGGCGCTGATCGTTACTTTTGTCCTGATGGCGATCACGATGTATGTCGCCCCTAAATCGATCAGCACTATGCAGCAGATGCAGCAGGCGATTAAGGCACAGTTTTCCAGTTATCTGTTCCGCGAGGGCGTGTTTAATCAGGCCGGAAAAGGCCTGACGGTTTATATTCGCCAGCGCGGGGATGACGGGTCGCTATACGGGATGATGATTCACGATAGCCGGAATAAAAGCGGGGTCGCTTCAACCATTCTGGCAAAGCGCGGTGCTCTTTTATCGACCGATGATGGTTATCAGGTCGTCGTTTATGATGGCTCCCGTCAGGAATACGATCCGCAAAATCAGGCGCTTAAACGGTTGAATTTTGAGACGTACACTATTGATTTACCCGATAGTGACCCTGTCGGCCAACGTTGGGCGGAACCGGATGAGCGGACGATTATCGAATTGCTCAACCCCGACCCACGCGTACAGCGTGATGTCGAAAGTTTGCGGGAGTTTCAGGTTGAGGCCCACCGCCGCGTGCTTAGCCCGTTATTGGCTCTGAGCTTTACGTTAATTGCGTGCTTAACATTATTGATCGGTCCTGTTGACCGACGCGGGCAGGGGAGCCGTATTGTGCTTGCCGTTGTTTCTGTTGTCCTCATACAAGGTTTATATATTGCGTTCTATAATATCGCGCGTAACAGTGATCTAGGCTTGGTTATGATGTATATTCTGGTGCTTGTGCCTTTGTTGTTTTGCGCATTTGGTTTGAGTGGGGTCAGCGAGGGGTGGCGCCGCCGTGTTCTCTATAATTACGGGGTAAATGCAAGTGAGGGCGCGTCATGAAAACATTTATGCCCGGTATTACGCTTGGTAAATATCTTGCAGGGGTGTACGTGTTCAACCTGCTGTTTCTTATGGCGGTTTTGCTCGGGATTATCTATTTGTTTGATACAGTTGAGCTGTTGAGGCGTGCGGGCAGCAATCCCGATATTTCGTTGGCGACTGTTTTGCAAATGGGCTTGTTGAAATTGCCCGATGTGGGGCAGGTGTTGTTCCCCTTTGCTATTTTATTTTCTGCGATGTTTACGTTCTGGCAGCTTAACCGCAGGTCAGAGCTGATTGTCTTGAGGTCGGCTGGCTTCTCGGTCTGGCAGTTTATATTGCCATTGGTCGCCATCGTCCTCCTGGTTGGTGTTCTGCAGGTGACGGTGATTAACCCTCTCGGCGCGTTACTGATTACAAAATATGAGCAGTTGGAGACCCGTGTTCTGAAACGTCAGGATAGCTCGGTTGCTTTGTTTCAGGAGGGGCTATGGCTGCGTCAGAGTACGGACGGGGCTATTCTGGATGATGATGATGAGGTGCAAAAAGGCTATGTGATTGTGCATGCGCGACGCGTACAGCCCAAAAGTTGGAGTTTGCAACAGGTTACGGTGTTTTACTTCGGGCAGAATGACAGCTTGTTGATGCGCGTAGATGCCCCCAGTGCGGAATTGGAGCAAGGGCGATGGATATTCAACAGGGCAAAATTGCACAGACCGGGTATTCCCCCGCTGACCAAGCAGCAGATTACTTTACCAACGACATTAACAACGACGGATATCGAGGAGAGTTTTGCTTCGCCCGAAAGTGTGTCTTTTTGGAGTTTGCCGTCACATATTCAAACGCTTGAGCAAACGGGGTTTGATGCGAACCGCCTTCGGGTTCATTTTCATTCGCTGCTTTCGCAGCCTTTGATGTTCATGGCCATGGTATTGTTGGCCGCCACGGTTTCCATTCGTCCACCGCGCTTTGGCGGGGTATTTGGATTGATCGCGATCGGCGTAGGGGTTGGTTTTTTCACGTTCTTCGTATCGAGCTATTTACAGGCCCTTGGTGCGTCGCAGCAATTGCCCCCTCCATTGGCGGCCTGGTCACCTGCGCTGATCTGCTTTTTGCTAGGTATTACAGTGCTTTTGTCGCTTGAAGACGGCTAATAAGGCGGGTTTGTTACTTTTACCGCGATTTAAACGAATATTTAAGAGAATGCGGCGATACTCAAAATGAGGGTAAAAACTTCTTTTTGGGCAATTCTAGTCTTGACTTAATCTTCAATTTCAACCAGTTAATAGTGGTTACAAAAGGGACAGACCTATGAAAACGTCATTATTCAAATTTAGCGCTCTAGCTCTATTCGCGGTCGGCGCGTTTGGCTTGTCTGCATGCTCCACACAGGAAAAGCATGTGGTGACTGTCGGGTCTGTTACAATTCATGATCCATATGAAGACGCGAACCGCGCTGTTTTCTCATTCAACAATGTTGTCGATGATGCTGTCATTCACCCGATTGCAAAGGGCTATAACACTGTACTGCCTTCACCGGTCAGAACAGGTGTAACAAATGTATTGCGTAATTTGCGCAGTCCGGTTGATTTGACAAACCAGGTTCTTCAAGGCGATGCACAGGGTGCACATGACGTGACCGTACGTGCGGTCGTTAACACATTCGTTGGCGGTGCCGGCGTGTTTGATGTCGCCGCATATGAAGGTATTCCTTACGAGTTTGAAGATTTTGGCCAAACTCTGGCTGTTTGGGGTGTGCCCCATGGGCCATATCTTGTTGTGCCGATCATTGGTCCTTCATCCGCACGTGATTATGTCGGTTTCTTTGTAGATTCATATCTCGATCCTTTGCGCTGGTATCTCTTCAACATCGATGAAGAAGGCATCTATTACGGTAAGGTCGGCTTGCAGTATCTTAATCTAAGAGCATCCTTGGTTGATGTTTTGGAAGATCTTGAGAATAGCTCTATCGATTACTATGCCGCTACACGAAGCGCGTATTATCAGCAGCGCGAAGCTCTGGTTAATGATCAGGACTCCGGAGAATTTGCAGTTCCCGATATTCCTGATTACGACGACTAATCAACGCCCTGATTAAAAGGATTACGACATGCAAAAATTAAAAGGTCTTCGTTTAGGTTTGGTTGTTTTGGCAGGCGTTAGCGCGTTTGCAGTACTGCCTGTTACTTCGACCAATTTTGGTGCTGTCGCCTATGCTGAGGAAAATCAAAATGCAGCGGCCGAGAAGTTTATTCAAAGCCTGACAGATACAGGTGTTGGCTTTTTAAGTGATGAGAGCCTTAGCCTTGATCAACAGAAAAAAGAGTTCAAGAAAATCCTGACTCGTGATTTTGACTTGAATACGATTGGTCGCTTTGCCTTGGGTAAACATTGGCGCAAGGCCAGTGAAGCACAGAAAAAAGAGTACCTGTCTTTGTTTAAAGACATGGTCATTGATGTGTATTCAAAGCGTTTCGAAGACTATAACGGCCAGAAAATTGAAGTGACGCGTTCCCGTCCCGAAGGCAAGCGCGACGTGCTTGTGTCATCTATTCTGAAGCAAGATGGTGGCCCAGATGTTCGTCTAGACTGGCGTGTTCGTAAAAAGGGCAGCCAATATAAAGTGATCGACGTTATTGTCGAAGGCGTCAGCATGTCTTTGACACAGCGTTCTGATTTCGCTTCCGTCATACAACGCGGCGGTGGTGAAGTCGAAGCCTTGCTCGTTCACCTTCGATCATAATTTCCAATTTAGCTAAGTTTTTGAGTGCTAGCCGCCGCCTGTAATCAAGGCGAGGTCACCCGAGATGTTTCCGCGGACCTGGTTCACTGTCAGGTTTGTACCGCGGTATACGTTGCTTGTCAGCTGACCTGCAGGGTCGCCGGCATTTTCCTGGAATGTTGATACAGATACACCCATCCAACGCAGGATGTTGTTCGGGATCAAATCTACCAGTTTGAAGGATGCAAGCCCCATCAGATAACAGATGATTGCGTACATGGCGGTCAGGAAGAATTCATCAACCGGCCCGCGTGCCACGTTGAGCTTTGCGAGGAATTTCGGCGCGGCAACACCGTCGGCGATGTTCTGTTCCAGTTCGTTGTCAAAGCCACCGACATTGGAGACAACAAGGTCGAAGATATTGTTCAGCACGTCAACCAATGCAGCAAAGATCGAGACACTGGCGATGAAGCCGACGATAATGAGGACAGGCCTTAAGAAAATTTCCAGTAACAGGAAGTAGCCGTTACTTGCGCCCGGTCCGGGTACGCCTTCGCCATCGATACGAAGGTGCGCCAAGGCCCATAGAGGCAAGGCCACGATGGCTTCGAATATACTTTTAACCCAGCCGCTGAGCGCGAACATAAAGTAGATGAACGGCAAGAACGGCAGTACGTAGTAAAGAATGACGCCAATCGCAACCCCTGCGGCAACCATTGCGAGGAAGAAGTTACTGGCTGCGCCTGCTGCGTTGCCTTCAAGCTTCATATGTTTGGGCGCTAGAGCTTTAATACCCGCTAAGCCTGCACCGTATGCGGCGTTACGGATTGCGGCGTCGAGCATCCCTTTACCGATGGCTGTCAGCTGTGCGAGCGGGTGTACGTCCGTGTTTCGACGCATTTCGAAAACACCATG
>CAZLTT010000051.1:0-15012 GCA_964562515.1 uncultured Micavibrio sp. | reverse complement strand
CTCCTGTTGCCGGTATTGCGATGGGTCTGATCAAGGAAGGCGATGATTTCGCAGTTCTTTCAGACATCCTCGGTGATGAAGACCACCTTGGTGACATGGACTTCAAAGTTGCCGGTACGGAAAACGGTATCACAGCGTTGCAGATGGATATCAAGATCACATCGATCACTGAAGAAATCATGCAGATTGCTCTGGATCAGGCAAAAGACGGCCGCTTGCATATCTTGAAAGAGATGGCGAAAGCGCTGACTGAAGCCCGCCAAGAAATGAGCCAACACGCACCGCAGATCGTTTCCATCACTATCCCGACTGACAAGATCCGTGATGTGATCGGCACAGGCGGTAAGGTGATCCGTGAGATTATCGAGCAGACAGACACGAAGATCGACATCGACGATGACGGTACAGTGAAGGTCGCGGCCACGAACAAGGAAAACATCGACAAGGCGATTGACTGGATCAAGGGTCTGACTGATGAGCCTGAAGTCGGTAAAGTTTACACTGGTAAGGTTGTGAAAACAGTCGACTTCGGCGCATTCGTGAACTTCATGGGTGCCAAAGACGGTCTGGTTCACATTTCCGAGCTGCAAGAAGCCCGCACAGCCAAGACAGAAGACGTTGTCAAAGAAGGTGACGAAGTCAAAGTCCTGCTGATGGGTATTGACGACCGCGGCAAGATCAAGCTTTCAATGAAGCGCGTTGATCAGGAAACGGGTGAAGAAATCCAGAAAGAAGACGAAGACCGCAAAGAAGCCAATGGCTAAGTCGACGTCGGAAGATAAACGTTGGGAAGGATTGGCGCGTGCGGCGATCCTTTCCATCACTACCCGCAAACTCTACAACTACATCCACCTCGCCGATCAAAAGGCGATGGCCCTTATCATTCTGAACTCGATCATTGTCCCTCTGGCTATGAACAGCCTCCACAATCAAGAGTTCATCTGGCCGTCTACGATTGCAATTACGACGGGCGTGGCCAGTATTTTCATTGCGATCATTTGTATTTTCCCTAAAAGACGCCAGAATTCGAAAGCTGACGGTAGCAAAAATCTGCTGCATTTCAGTGATATCGGGCATTTAAGCGAGGATGAGTATCTAGAGCTTATACAGCCTATCTATAACGACCCGCCAGCCCTTGGGAGAGAAGTGCTGAAAGACATCCATGATGTCAGTTATCGTGTGCTTATTCCTAAGTTCGGATTACTAAAAGCGGCCTACTCGACCTTCTTTATCGGTAATTTAATCGCGATTCTGTCTTTCTTTGCTGATATTTGGCTCTAAATTAATATTTAGACAGCCCTTTTGATGTTAGAATTGTAATTATGCCTAAAAAAGCCATACATCCAGTCCGTAAAGCTTTCAGACGCGTTCTTTTTGTCTGTTTGGCTGCTAGCATGGGCTTTTTCATAGCTGTTGTAGCGCTTAGGGTCACGTACAAAAACGACCGCCCGATTGAAGGGGCCCTTCAGGCCCGTATTTTTCATCTGGATGTTATGAAACATCAGGCATACGCCGTGATTAGCGATGACGAAGGCGATATGGATATTGCCGTCGATCTCCTGAAACTCGGGTTTTTCTCGCGTATCTACAGCGACGCAGGCTTCGAGATGCTTCAGGCCAAAGCGGATAAGGGGTATCAGCCTGCAATTGACCTTTTGGCTGAAATTAAGCCCAATACAATTCATCCCCCTGTACAAGACAAGTAAAAGCCGTTAAAAACCCTCCTCATGGCTTTACGCATTCCACAAATTATCGGTCACCGCGGCTGCGCGGGTTACGCCCCTGAGAACACTCTGGAGGGTATACACACTGCCGCCGATATGGGGATCGAGTGGGTTGAATTTGACGTCAAGCTGACCAAGGATCAGGTCCCTATTCTTTTCCATGACGAAGAATTGGAGCGCACAACAAACAGCAGCGGCAATGTTCGCGATATGACTTTGGCCGAGATTAAAGAACTCGATGCAGGCAGTTGGTATGCGGACGGTTTTTTCGGTGTCACCGTTCCGACACTGGAAGAAGCGCTTGATGCCGTTATTGAGCGTGATCTGGGCCTGAATATGGAGATTAAACCCTGCCCCGGCCGTGAAAAAGAAACGGCGGAAGTGGCGCTCGATGTATTGTCGTCTTCATGGGATGACCATAACCGCATCCTGATTTCCTCTTTCCAACATGTCAGTCTGGAAACGGCAATGGATATGGCGTCCGATTGGTCTCGCGGCTTGTTGCTGCCCGCCGAATGGCCGGAAAACTGGAAAGAACTCGCCGAATATCTACAAGCGACGACCATCAACATTAACGGTAATGAGGTCACGCAGGAGCAAATTGAAGAGCTGTTAGAGCTTGAGAAACCGATCCTCGCTTACACCATCAATGACGGTGATCGTGCACGTTACCTGCAAAGTTGGGGGGTTGATGGATTTTTCAGCGATACGCCTGATGAGCTTCAGAACGGGCTATTCAGCGTTCATTAAGAGCCCTTACCAGCCAACTCATCCAGACTGTCATGTGGCGGCATGCCGACAGCGTTAAAGCCGCAATCGACGTAATGCACTTCGCCAGTCACAGCGGAGGATAGCTCTGACAAAAGATACAGCCCCGTACCGCCCAATTCATCCAGCTCAACCGAACGACGCAGCGGTGATGTCGCAACATTATATTTGAATGTCTTACGTGCACCGCCAATAACCGCACCGGCAAGAGTTCTCATCGGTCCTGCGGAGATTGCGTTTACACGAATACCTTCAGGACCAAGATCAGCAGCAAGGTAGCGCGTAGAGGCCTCAAGAGCAGCCTTGGCAACGCCCATCACGTTGTAGTTCGGCATAACCTTTTCCGCGCCGTAATAAGAAAGTGTGACAGCCGCACCGCCGTCTTTCATCAATTCTTTCGCGCGGCGCATTACCGATGTGAATGAATAACAGGAGATATGCATAGTCTTGAGGAAGTTATCCAGAGTGGTGTCCACATAGCGGCCTTGCAGCTCATTCTTATCGGAATACGCGATGGCATGAACGATGAAGTCGAGTTTACCCCACTTATCCTCAAGTGTGGAAAACACTTTGTCCAAATCATCCTCAGATGTCACATCACAGTCGATAAGGATGTCGGAGTTTAGAGATTCTGCGAGAGGTTTGACGCGCTTGCCGAACGCTTCGCCCTGATAGGTGAATGCCAGTTCCGCACCCGCTTCATGCAGAGCCTTTGCCATACCCCAGGCGATAGAGTGATCATTGGCGACCCCCATGACCAAACCTTTTTTACCCTTCATAAAATCCGAATGCATGCTTCTAATCCTTATACTTGCTCATGGCGAGACAGCAGTTTGTGCCGCCGAAACCGAAACTGTTAGAAATGACGGTTTCATGCTCTACGCCGTCGACGCGCTCTGTCGCAATCGGCATGCCTTTCGCACCCTCATCTATATTTTCAACGTTAATACTTGGTGCAACGAAATCGTTATTCATCATTAACAGGGAGTAAATCGCTTCTTGCACGCCTGTCGCGCCCAAGGAATGCCCGGTCATGGATTTAGTCGCGCTGATATGCGGGATGTCCTTCCCTTCGAACACTTCACGGATCGCATCCAGCTCCCCGATATCCCCGACAGGTGTCGAGGTACCATGTGTATTGATGTAAGTGACAGGCGTTTTAACGGTTTCAAGTGCCCGCTCCATCGCGCGTCTGCCGCCCTCGCCGCTTGGGGCAACCATATCGTGCCCGTCGGATGTTGCGCCGTATCCTGTAATCTCGCCATAGATTTTCGCACCGCGTGCTTTTGCACGCTCAAGCTCTTCCAGAACGACGATACCGCCGCCTCCGGCAATAACAAAACCATCACGGTCAGCGTCGTAGGCACGAGCAGCACGCTCAGGCGTGTCGTTATATTTGGATGACATCGCACCCATAGCGTCGAACAGAACGGACAACGTCCAGTCCAATTCTTCACCGCCGCCTGCGAACATTACATCCTGTTTGCCCCACTGGATTTGCTCGGCTGCGTTACCGATACAGTGAGCCGACGTTGAGCAGGCCGATGAAATTGTGTAGTTCACGCCCTTAATTTTGAAATTTGTAGCCGCGGTCGCGGATGTCGTTGAACACATCGCCTTTGGCACAGCAAACGGCCCCACACGTTTCGGGCCTTTTTCACGGGTAATGTCCGCCGCAGCGACTTGTGCGCGCGTGGACGGGCCGCCGGAACCAACGATGATTCCCGTGCGTTCATTCACAACATCTTTTTCCTCAAGTCCCGCGTCGGCAATGGCTTGCTCCATGGACAAATGCGTATAAGCCGCAGCATCGCCCATAAAACGGAAAAGACGCTTATCAATCGCTTCTTTAAGGTCGATATCGGGCTTGCCGTGAATTTGTGAACGGAAGCCAAGCTCCGCATATTCAGGCGCAAATGAAATGCCGGATTTACCCGCTTTCAAGCTGGCCAGAACTTCTTCCTGATTATTTCCGATGCAGGAGACAATCCCGATACCGGTAACAACTACACGTCTCATTGCTTACTCCTCAGCAGAGTTATCAAACAGGCCGACTTTCAAGCCGCTCGCTTCATATGCCAATTTTCCGTCAGCATAGACCTTACCGTCGGCGATTCCCAAAACCAGTGCGCGGTTAATAACACGCTTAATGTCGATGACATATTTGAGCATTTTGGTTTCCGGTGTGATCATTTCGCTCATTTTGAGCTCACCCAGACCCAAAGCACGGCCGGAGCCCTGTGCACCGGTCCATCCAAGATAGAAGCCCAAAAGTTGCCACAGACCATCAAGACCAAGACAGCCCGGCATAACCGGATCGCCTTTGAAGTGACATTGGAAGAACCATAGATCAGGGTTGATATCGAATTCAGCTTCGATAATGCCCTTACCGTTCGCTCCGCCCTCAAGGCTCGCGTTTGTGATCCTGTCCAACATCAGCATTGGAGGATGTGGAAGCTGCGGATTGCCCGGACCAAACATAACGCCCTCACTACAGGTGAGGATTTCTTCATATGTGTAGCTGGATTTTTGCTCAAAGCTCATAAAAGGCCCTTTAGAGTTAAAGGATTTCGTTTCGTACCTGATTTATAGGGATTATATTAGGGGCACGCAAGCCCTGTAAAAGCCTTTATTTTTAAACGGCTATACCGACATCATGGACGGATCCATGCATACAGATTTATAGGTTTCCGTCATGGCCGCCATTGCCAAAGGCTTGGCTATCGCAGGCTCCATTTCCGGCAGCTCTCCGCCCGCTGCTACGGCGAGCATGCGCCCTGCGGCCTTCGCACATGATACGGACTGTTCGTACTGATTGTGCATTTTGATCGCCGAGAAAAAGCTTTTGCAATACGGTTCAATACCGTGAACAAGATCAACAGGCGGGTTTACCGGCACATCATTTGCCGCCAAGCCAAAGCGCCAGTCTGTTCCGGCAGGAACGCCAAGGCGAACAGCCTCTTGCGTCATAACGTAGACAACGTGATCGAGGTTATCGGGAATTTCACAGCCACGGAAAATCATGCAGGCGTCATTATTTAGGGATAGTGCCAGACGTCTTCCGGCAACAGCGCTCAATGATGCAATACATTCACCAAGTCCCCACCCTTCAAACGCGACCTTACGGTCGATGACAACGTCACAGAGTTCCTGCGCGGCTAACTCAAAGCCCATTGCTTTGTATGTGCACTCCATAAGAAGGCGCAGTGTTTCTTCGCGCGGTTGGCCGTCCTCTTCCCAACTGAGTAGGATGTTCTGGATCAAGACCAACATGAGGTTATGAAATTCGAATTCGCAGTCTAGCCATTCCTCAAAGAACATACGCGCGGCCATACGGCCACGTTCTGTTTCATGATCGATAATATGGGCAGGTGGTAAAGCACGCGGGAGCAAAGCATCCTCTACGGGTTTACAATCCATTTGCTTGCAAAGCTGTTGCAGACTTGCCTGCATCGCCTGATCAGGCTCATCAAAAACCAGATATGTTTCGATCAATACACCCGCCAAATGCTGTATGACTTTCATACAGTCGGTTCCGCGTTCCTTGTCGGTCGCAAGGCCGATAAGGCCGGAATAGAGTCGAGCGCCCATATCGGGCTTGTTGGTCAGAGCAAACATATCAATAAAGCCTAAAGGAAAGAGAAAGGCAGATAGCGGGGTTTGTGGATAAAACTGTGGAAGGAACGCAAAAGGTGCAGCAGAATCAACTGCAATTACAAGATTAGTTAAAATTTTCCGCTTCGTAAACACCCCAAATCGTACTTTGTTTGAGCCAACCGCTGTATTCTCGGGCCTCTACCCTACACCACCCATCGTCACATTCCTCGACAGAAACCAGAAGATTTGGTTGAAGATAGGCGCGCACCCGACTGTCTTGACTGGGTTTTTTGTACAAGCCGACCAGCTCCTCCCCTTGAATAAAGGCTGTACGATTTCCGCTGAGCAGGGATTTATGCACCCACCCTTTTTCTCCATCAAAATCGTGGATTTTTCTCCAAACATCGTATTCCAGGACGATTTCAACGGGAATTCCGGCACGTTTATAAACCCATTTGACGGGATATTTGCGCCCCGGACCGGTGCGAACATAGGCTTCATTCGAACGCAAAGACACGAAACGCGGCAGAGGATATTCCGTCGATCTGAACGCTTGGGACGCTTTTATTTCGCTTTCTTGCGCATATCCAGTAGCGCTTGAGAAGCAAATGAGCACGAAATTAATGATGAGAATGAGCCAACGAGTCATAAAGTTTTACCTATTTTGGGCAATTATGCTACAAACCCGCCATGAATCAAGCGTCACACGATGAATATAAGCTTTGCGTCGCCCCAATGATGGATTGGACGGATCGGCATTGTCGGTATTTTCACCGTCTGATCTCACCGCATGCGCGGCTTTATACCGAAATGGTTACCACAGGTGCGCTGCTTCATGGTGACGTGGAGCGCTTCCTGCGTTTTGATGAGAGCGAGCATCCGGTTGCCCTACAACTGGGAGGCTCGGATGCGCAAGACCTCGCGCAATGTGCAAAAATGGGCGCGGATCATGGCTATGATGAAATCAACCTGAACTGCGGTTGTCCATCGGATCGTGTGCAAAGCGGTCGTTTCGGCGCATGCCTGATGAAAGAACCAGACCATGTTGCGCATTGCGTGAAAGCGATGATCGAGCGCGTGGACATTCCCGTAACCGTCAAATGTCGTATTGGCATCGATGAACAAGATGACTTTGAATTCCTTGATCGCTTTGTGAGCACTATTGCGGATAAGGGCTGCACAACTTTTATCATCCATGCCCGAAAGGCGTGGTTAAAGGGCCTAAGCCCTAAGCAAAACCGTGAAATTCCGCCACTTGATTATGCCCGTGTGGAAAAACTGAAAAAGCTTTATCCCGATCTGAGGATAATTTTAAACGGCGGTATAACAACGGCTGCAGATACTCAAGACCACCTCAAGGCCTTTGACGGTGTGATGATTGGCCGTGAAGCCTACAGCAATCCGTTCATCCTTGCCGAGATTGACAACGCCCTTTACGGAACGGCGCCGCCCGAACGTGATGAGATCGCGGCAAAGATGGCCAATTACGCACAAGTGCAGTTTGAAAAACACCAAACACCGATAAAGTCGATTACGCGACACATATTAGGGCTCTTTCACCATCAACACGGCGCAAAAGCGTGGAAAAGAACCCTAAGCACCCTGCCCTATGAACAGGATGCGGACCACAGTGTTATCGAAAGTGCTTTGAAAGCCAAAAATGACGCAGTAAGCTTATTGGAGAATGTTTAGGCATTCTCAATATTGAGCTTAACTCCTTGCGTGTGTGGATCTATGCAGGACGAACAACCCGAAAACGAATATGACTGGCATGAATTAGGGACGTACGAGACCAAAAAATTCATAGAAGATGTCACCGACGAAGCGTTTAAAGAGCTTTTTGAAGCCCCGGCCTATGAATTATGGTCGCGAAATTTACGCTTTTTCGACGGTTATGAGCATTATTTGCTCTGTAACAAGTCGATGATCCCTTTTTTCACGTTGGAATATATAAGTAATGGCGAAAATCACTATTTTCTGGACGGATCGGAGCATCCGCTCGAGCTATTAATCGAAAAAGGTTGTTTTCGCCTGACTATCCGAAATGTTCTGGATTACCTTCAATTTCATAGTGATGTCGCGTTTTACCCTTATCGTAAGGTGAAATTCATCGCAGATCCGTCAAAAATGCCCTATTCAGGGGCTAGCGCGATGGGGCATCACTTCAAAACCATGAAATACCATCAAAAACTGGACGTACAGGAAAGTGAAGAAGACGGATGCTTTTATATCAGCATGCCCGTACTCTATAACGGTGACACCGTAAATGGACACGTACAAGTCAAAAAAACAGGCGAAATCAGTGTTTTAGAGCCTATCAACGTCCCCCTTATGGATGGACAGACCGACCACAATCCATTGGATTACGATCATCCGCACGAAACCGACCTTATTGCGCAAAATGCCGACATTTTATGCCAGTCCGCCGAGGGAAAGCGCCTTTGGGACACAATCAAAAGCTACGGCGGGGAAATTAAAGTGGTTTCGGGCGTTGGCTCTAACGCTTTTGCGCCAAGCGCCGCCAAGGGCTTTATCGTAGCGCCGGAACATCTTGAGTTTCATAGCCCCTATCAGGTTGTTGCTCTTGCCGGTGTTTTACGCCAAATGGAACACCATTTAATGGAGGAAAGACGCCCTGATCCGTTTGAAGATATTAATGAAGTCCTTGAGCGCAACGTCGCTCTAAACTTGGATATCTTACTGAAAATATGTATAATTGTAGATGAATTGAACGAAGCCGGCGTTGAAGATATTTTGCGTAAATTCAAGAAAGCTGGTTTCGAAGAGATTTATGGCGGATACAAGAATAACGCATCTGATGATGAGCTTGTTCGCCTGATGGCAAAATTTATGCAAGTAAAGGTGGTCGAATAATATGACTATGCCGTTTTTTTCAACCGGTGACAAAGCAAGCACCCTGAGTTCAGGCGGCGGTTCTGCGTCTGCATGTTTTTACAACGTCCCCCCGACCCAGAGTTATGGCTCCATTAGTGACGGTTATGTGCGTATGTCTTCCGTGTCACCGGTATCAGCAGCATTGCGTCAGCGCTTTCGTCCGATTTATCAGCCCGGTCAGAGCCGTTATGTCGGCGGTCCGCAAAACTCGGGCGATAGCAAGACAGCTCGAGAAGCACAAGGTGGCGGCTCAATGGCCACTTCTACCAGCTATTCTTAAGCGTCTTCTTCGGCTTTTGGCTGTATCTGGAAACTTTCACCACATCCACAGCGGCTTATCTCGTTCGGATTGATGAAATCAAACCGTGCATTACCGAGTTCGTCTGTAATGTAATCAATGGTCGTGCCGATCAACATCCATGAATACAGCTTAGGGATAAAGATCGCTGCGCCATTATCTTCGACAAGATCATCGCCATCGGTCTTATTCTCGGCATACTCCATTTTATACGAATTGCCTGAGCACCCAGTCGCTTTTACCGTAAGGCGTACGCCTTGAGATCCCTCAGGAGCTTTCGCTTTTAAGGATTCAATCTGCTTTGCGGCTTCGTCTGTGATTTTGATATTCAGCATCGTTTACGAAAACATATTCAGTTGCATTTTGGCCGTTTCGGACATCATTGCCGGTGTCCATGGCGGGTCCCATATTACTTCGACGTCGACCTCACCTACGCCATCGATCGGCAGTATCGCGCCTTGTATCCATCCCGGCATTTCCTGCGCGACCGGACATCCGGGAGATGTGAGCGTCATCTTGATACTGATATCCGTGACGTTTTTATCTCCGTCATCCTCGAAATAGACGCCATAAATCAAGCCTAGCTCATACACATTCACCGGAATTTCAGGATCATAAATTTCACGCAACGCATTCAACGCCGGACCGCACAGCGCGTGCTCGCGGTCGACCTCTATATTTTGTGGCTCGGCCAATTCATCATAGACATGCTTGCACGGCTCTTTGTCCGTTTTATGGTCTGATGCTTTAGGGGCTGTTTGTTCTTCACTCATCCGAATAACTCTTTTGTTTTATGCAGGCCGTCTATTAATTGATCTATATCGGCTTTGTTTGAATACAAGCCAAGGGAAGCGCGGATCGTACCTTCTATACCGAAACGCTGCATGAGCGGCATACAGCAATGATGTCCCGCACGTACAGCAACGCCGCATTGATCGAGAATTGTAACAATATCACTATGGTGCAGACCATCGATGGTAAAGCTGAAAATACCGATTTTATCTTCGCATGTACCGTAAAGTTTCAGACCTTCAATTTCCGCTAAGCGCTGATGGCCATATTCTTTCAGCTCATTCTCGCGAGCTTCCAAGGCATCGAAACCGATGTCCTCGATATAGTCTATCGCTGCGCCAAGTCCGATTACTTCGACTATTGGCGGTGTACCGGCTTCGAAGCGGTAAGGTGGCTCTTTGAATGTCGTACCGTCAAAGCTCACGCGCTCGATCATATCGCCGCCGCCTTGATACGGAGGCATTGTATCCAGAACATCATACTTGCCATACAGCACACCGATCCCGGAGGGGCCGTATAGTTTATGGCCTGTGAACACATAAAAATCACAATCCAGAGCTTGTACGTCTAGCTTTGTGTGCACGACCCCTTGAGAACCATCAATCAGCACTTTAATTTCTGGATTAGCTTTTTTAGATATCTCTATGATTTTATTGATATTATTAACCGTACCGAGCGCGTTCGAAATATGAGTTACGGCCACTAGCTTTGTTTTGTCGGACAGGAGCGTTGGCAAAACATCGATATCCAAAGAGCCATCATCCAGAACAGGTATACGTTTGATCTTTATACCTATTTCCTGTTCAAGCAATTGCCACGGCACGATATTGGCATGGTGTTCCATCTCCGTCAGGATGACCTCATCACCCGCATTAAGATGTGTACGCCCCCAACTTTGAGCAATTAAATTAATGGCTTCCGTGGAGTTTCTTGTAAAAACGATCTCTTTTTCACTCGAAGCCCCTATAAAAGCGCTTATTTTTTTACGTACGCCTTCAAAATCGGCCGTTAATTGTTGGGAAATGTTGTAAAGACCGCGATGGATGTTTGAATAACCGCCTTCCAACACCGCTTGCATTGTGTTGATCACGCTTTGCGGCTTTTGCGCACTGGCCGCGCTATCCAGAAACGCCAGAGGCTTTCCGTTCATCGTTGTATTGATAACGGGAAAATCGTTACGAATGCGGTCGAAATCGGCCATGACGCCCTCGTTTATTTGGATAGCGCTGTGTGTAGCCATGTATTTGCGGTCTCCAGTATCTCATCGCGAAGAGTTTCATCTTCGACCTTTTCAATAACCTCATCCACAAATGCTTGCACAAGAAGTTGGCGGGCTTGTGATTCATTCAGGCCGCGCTGACGCAAATAGAATAAAGGCTCTTCATCAAGCTGACCGGTCGTTGCGCCGTGAGAGCACTTCACATCATCGGCATAAATTTCCAACTCGGGCTTGGTGTCCATTTCCGCCTCGGGGGAGAGCAGCAATGTATTGGACAGCTGATAGCCGTCTGTTTTCTGCGCAATCTGGTGTACGTGCACCTTGCCTTGGAACACGCCGTGCGCATTATCATCCAAAAGCGTGCGGTAAAACTGGTTTGACTGACAATGCGGCGCTTTGTGCTCGATCAGGATCGTCGTATCGCCATGTTGGTCACGGCCAAGCAAATTGACGCCATTAAAGGATATTTCGCCGTTTTCGCCTTCGATTTCAGCGTGCATCTCGTGTCTGGTCAGCTTTCCGCCCATATTCAGGGCAAAACCATTATAAACGGCATCTCTAGCCGATTTAATGTGTACCAGATTGGTTTGTACGGCCTGTTTATCGTCATTTTGAAGGCGGACATGCTGTAAATTCGCATTCGCCCCAAGCTCGATCTCGGTAACCATATTTTTCCAATAGGCGCCTGTTCCCGTATGACGTTCGATCAGGGTCAGTTGAGCCCCCTCTTCCAACTTAATCTTTAAACGCGGCTGTGAGTGCTGTTGATCAACACCTGTAAACACAACTTCCTCTGGTTGTTCACAGACTTCTCCACGGTTTTTGTGGATAACAATCTCTTGTGGTTCGTCGGCCATAACCAAATTGGCAGGCAAAGCACGACCAAGATTGGTGTATTTCCATTCTTCGACTTTTGGGGTCGGCAAGTTTTCGATATTGAGCGGTTTCATAGGATCTTTGCAGTCAGTCGGCCTAATACGCGGTCCAGGACTCACCCTCCGTAAGGCCTTTTTCATCAACGATCATGTAATAGCGGTAGCGGAGTATTACGCTATTACCTTGCTTGATGCTGCCTCTGACTTTGATTTTTTTCGGTGTTTTGCCATCGCCATGCAAACATGTCTGGTCTTTACTATCTGCGCTGCCGAAATCAGGGCCTTTAACAACCTTTGCACGTTTCGCGAGCAACAGATACTCACCCTTCTTCTCCGTAGCCTTTAACGCGCCTTCGACTTTACACTCGGCCCAATGAATCGCCTTTGACGGTACCCATTTTGGCTTTTTAGCAGCCTCTGCTGTTATCGGTGATGCCAGAAACATCAATAGAGTAAGGGCGATTAATCTCATGCTGCCTCCTCCAAAAACTCTGCATAGCCTTTTTCTTCAAGCTCTAGCGCTAATTCGGGGCCGCCTGTTTTGACGATCTTTCCTTTTGCCATGACATGCACGACATCGGGCTTGATATAGTCCAAAAGACGTTGATAGTGCGTAATCACAAGAAACGAACGGTTTTCCGCACGCATTGAGTTTACGCCGTCAGCAACAATTTTAAGCGCATCAATGTCCAGACCGCTATCTGTCTCGTCAAGCACAGCAAATTTAGGCTCAAGCATGGCCATTTGCAGGACTTCGTTACGCTTTTTCTCACCGCCGGAGAAACCAACATTCACGGCACGCTTCATCATTTCGTCGGAAATGCCCAGCTCCTTGCACTTGCTCTTCATAAGCTTCAAAAGTGCAAGTGCGTCCAACTCTTCTTCACCGCGCTGCTTGCGTACTGAATTAAGAGCCGTTTTCAGGAATGTGCTCATATTCACACCCGGAATTTCAACGGGGTATTGAAAAGCCAGGAATAGCCCCGCCGCGGCGCGCTCTTCCGGCTCAAGTTCAAGCAGGTCCTCACCATCCAATTCGATGGCGCCCTTTGTCACTTCATAGTCTTCGCGACCGGCCAAAACATAAGACAGCGTGGACTTACCGCTACCGTTTGGGCCCATAATGGCGTGAACCTCCCCCGCGGGGATGTCCAACGATATACCTTTCAAAATATCAACATCGCCGCCGTCAGTTTCGACATGCGCATGCAGATCTTTAATTTTAATCATGAATTCTCCTTACAACACCAGTAACGCAAAACCTAACGCGACACCGGACAAACCATCCAACCATAACCATTTTCGCACAAAGTCCTTTTTCAGGACCGACTGCACTATGCCGGGACGCATCAGCAATATAACCGCCTTTAGCAGCCCTAAATAACCAATCATCATGAGTATTACAGAGCCGAGCGTGTCCCAGTTATCATAGAAAAATATGATAAAAAGAGAGATCGGCAATACCAAAATACCCATAATCAGGCTCAGAGTGTCGTTTTCGATGAAAAGATCAATAAAATCTTCCCATGATTTGGGGGCGAGCCATGCCGACAACCCAATCACAATGTAAAAACAGCCAAAGAACTGCAGAAAAGGATCTTCGTTCAAGTACTGTGCAATAGGTTCGATTATCTCATTCATTTTTTTAGTCCGTGCTGAAGTTGTTTAACCTTCATTTTACACGCATCTGCTTGTCGCATCCATAGCTTATAAATGCAAGCGTTTCCGCATGTTTTCACAGTTTTTATTACAAAATCATAAAAAAAACACGCAAGCGAAAACAGGTCATGTAAAATATTTGTTATGGGCACATCCGGTAAAAATACGTCTAAAAACCCAACTACGAAAAAAAAGTCCGGTCCGTTGTCGGGATTTCCTCTCGCAATGGTCGTTTTTATTGTCGCCGGACTTTATGTTTCCAACGTGCCGTTTAAACACACATGGCATGCGATCCGTCAGTTCATCAACGATGCGCCGCCCATAGCCACACCGTTTCTGGACGGTTTCATGCGCATAAACGATATCTTGCTCGTCAGCCATATGATGGCCGCTTTACCGTGCATTATTATCGGTCCGTTTCTATTTTATAGGGGTTTACAAAAAGCGAACCCGAAACTGCATAGAACTCTCGGAAAAGCGTATGTTTACGGCGTTCTATATAGTGCTGTGACCGTTATTCCACTTGCGATGTCAAAGGCCAACGTTATCCCCCAAACCGGTTTTACGGTCATGGCCGTTCTATGGTTTTGCGTAACGTGGCTCGGTTTTATGGCCGCACGCAACAAAGACTTTATCGCACACCGCAGATGGATGATGCGTAGCTATGCGATGAGCTTTGCATTTGTTCATGTGAACCTGACCTATCACCTGATCGGCGTGTATGACGGTGCGTTGGATCCCGTCTCGATTAAGGTCATGCAAAGTATGGTGAGTTGGCTGTTTAATTTGTTTGTTGTCGAGATTTATCTGAGCACGACAACGTTCAAAGGGAAATTTGTTGGGTGGACGCAGTTAATGAAGAATATTTTCTGGTGGCAAAGCGAGGATAAGTTCTTCCTCCGCCCTCCTCGAACTATTGAGAAGAAAGCTGCTTAACCGACACTGCCTTCGAGGGAGATACCAACCAATTTTTGCGCCTCAACGGCGAATTCCATCGGCAATTCCTGCATTACCTCGCGAGCAAAACCGTTGACAATCAGGGCGATCGCCTCTTCTTCGCTTAAACCGCGCTGCATGCAGTAAAAGAGCTGATCTTCACCGATTTTGGAGGTTGTCGCCTCATGCTCCAGATTGGCTGATTTATTTCTGCTTTCGATGTAAGGCACCGTATGTGCGCCGCATTGA
>CAZLTT010000050.1:5565-15113 GCA_964562515.1 uncultured Micavibrio sp. | reverse complement strand
CGCCGAGAATAAGGTAATCGGCTTTTTTCACGATATTGTTGAGTACATTCAGCTTTGTTGAAATCTTTGAACCGCCGACAATAGCGACAACAGGGTGCTCGGGGTTATCAAGCGCGGCGTCCAACGCATTCAATTCCTCGGACATCAAAAGTCCGGCAGAGGCGGGCAGGTGGTGAGCCAATCCTTCGGTGCTCGCATGTGCGCGGTGCGCGGCTGAAAAGGCATCATTCACATACAGATCACCCAGTACAGCCAATTGCTTGACGAATTCAGGGTCGTTGGCTTTTTCACCTTTGTGAAAACGCACATTCTCAAGCAATGTTACGTCGCCTTCCTGCATTCCATCGACGACCTTCTGCGCCTTTTCACCAATACAGTCTTGCGCAAAGCTGATGCTGCAGCCCCAACAGTCTTCCAAAGTCGGGATCAGGAACGCGAGCGACATTTCAGGGTTCTGTTCACCCTCGGGACGGCCAAAGTGGGAGAGGATAAGGACTTTCGCACCCGCTTTCCGCAGGTGATCGATACTGGGTTTCAGGCGGTCAATGCGCGTGGTGTCCATAACTTTGCCGCGTCGCGCAGGTACATTGAGGTCCGCACGCAGCAATACACGCTTGCCTTTTACATCAATATTTTCGATCGACTGAAAATCCATTACACATCCTTTTTACTGAGTGATTTTTTTCGCATGCTCCGTCGCTTCGATCAACCGCGCTCGTAATGACGGGTCCAAAGCTGAATGGCCCGCATCGGGCACAACAACATAGTCGGCCTCGGGCCAGACTTGGTGCAGTGTATGTGCGGAAATGATCGGGCAAATAACATCATAGCGCCCCTGAACGATCGTGGTCGGAATGCGGCGATAAGTATCGACGTTATTCAATAAGCTCTCATTCTTAGGAATAATTTCGTTTTTGAAGAAGTGGGCCTCGACACGCGCAAGGGCGAGCGCCTGATTTTTCTGTTCCTGCGTTGTGATGATTTCGTAGTTAGGCAGGAGGAGGGAGCAAGCACCTTCGTATAGGCTCCAACCAATCGCGGCCTGTATCTGGCGTTTCTCGTCTTCACCGGTCAGGGCTGCGTAATACTCATCCAACAAGTTGTCTTGCTTGTCTTCATCGATAAAGCTCGCAAATTGCTCCCATGCTTCGGGGAAGATTTTGCGCATGCCGTATAAAAACCATTCGATCTCGTCGGCCTCGCACAGAAAAATGCCGCGCATAATCATGCTGATGCAACGTTCGGGGTATTCGGCTGCGTAGCTCATCGCCAGAGTACTGCCCCATGATCCGCCGAACAGATGCCATTTTTCGATTTGCAGATGTTGGCGCAGCGTCTCGATATCCTGCACCAGATGCGCGCGCGTATTATTCTCTAGAGAGCCAAGCGGTGTGGAACGCCCGGAGCCGCGTTGATCGAAAATGACGATGCGGTAATGATCGGGGTCAAAAAAGCGTCGATGAGTAGGAGATGCACCCGCGCCAGGGCCGCCGTGCAAAAGCAGAACAGGAATACCGTCGGGGTTGCCGCTTTGCTCCCAATATAAATTATGCGTGCTGTCGGCGGCGAGGTAACCGCTCGCATAAGGCGTGATGGCAGGAAACAGGTCGAGCAAAGTTTTGCTCGCGTTCTTCTGTTTCGCACGGTCTGTCTCGTGTTGCTTATAGGCCATAGCCTGTACAATCCCTCAAAAATATTAATATCTTTACGAATTGGCGTCAGCCTATGACGTTTTGCGCGGGTACGCAACGATTATAGGTTGGTTTTTTCGGCTTTTTTCTCTGTTTTTTCTTCGGTTTTTTCAGGCTCCAGAATTTCCAGAGCGCTCGGGTGGTCAATTTCGATCATTGCACCGTTGTACTCCTGAACCCAACCTCGTACGCGTACTCTTCGTCCGTTCCAGTCTAACGGGTTAAATCCGCCCTTGATAAAGTGTTTTCGGTTTTCCGGCGCGACCGTAACGGTAAAATCCGTACGCCAGTTATGTCCGAAATTCAGATAGATCCTGTTTTGCTTGATCGCCGCACTGCGTATGCGTCCTTCGACGATTTGAAAGCTGTTGATTTTGTTTTGCGCATCGTCCGGTGTCACGATCGCGACCTCGCTCGACCATATCCCGAGTTTCTCGGCACGCGCCTGCGCTTCCAGAGCGTAAAGCTGCGCCGCCATTTCGGAGTTGTACAGTGTAGGGCGGGCCTGAACGAGGCCGAGCCTGACCAGAGTACCTTGTACCCACGCCTTGTCTTGCTGTTTCTCAAGGTGAGCAAGACTATGCCCGAGGCGGTTTTTGCGCCCGATTTTCTGATCCTTGGTGCGGTACATATTCATTTCCTGCCCCTCGACCATATCTTTGAGGATTTTAAAGGTCGTTTGCGCGAAGGGGCCCGCATATTCAACCGTATAATCAGGCAGGCGAATACCCGTAAGGTTTACGATTTCGCCGTTGGATAATTTAAGGGTTTGCGGCGTAACGACCTCGATAACGCGGACTAGCCCATAATTGCGCATGTTGCCGAAATCACCTTCTGGGAATTTAGGCGCGTCTTGTGCGAAAGTTACAGAGGCCGACAAAAAACTGGTCAGCAGAATAAAAAGCGGTAAGATGTGGCCTATATGAAAATTCGTGATCATGATCACTTCAAGATTGGATGGACTCTATGACCAAGATCAAGCGTTTCTTTGTACTTTTCTCGACTTTGCCCGCAATGTTTTTGGGTGCATGCTCGACCAACCCCGCGACAGGGCAGCAGCAATTTACTGCACTAATGTCCCCTGAACAGGAAGTCCGTGTTGGCGCATCAGAGCATCAAAAAATCGTTCAGCAATTTGGTCTGGAAGATGATCGCAAGCTCAATAGCTATGTTGAGGGCATTGGCCGCCGCGTATCGGCCAACACGGAACGCCCCGATGTCGAGTATAAGTTCTTCCTGCTCGATAGTCCGATTGTAAACGCTTTTGCTCTGCCCGGTGGCTATATCTATATCTCGCGCGGACTTCTGGCGCTTGCTAACTCCGAAGCTGAAGTCGCTGCCGTGGTCGCGCATGAAACGGGACACATCACCGGACGTCATTCCGCCGAACGCTATTCCCGCGGTGTCGTAACAACGTTAGGTGCGGGCATTCTGGGCGCTGTTCTGGATTCACAAGGCGCAGCACAAGCTTTGGGTACAGGCGCGAACCTGTATCTGAGTTCCTATTCCCGCGGACAGGAAAACGAAGCGGATAGCCTAGGCCTTCGTTACATGACACGCGGCCAGTATGATCCTGACGGTATGCCGTCATTCCTGTACTCCCTGCAACGCCAATCGGCTCTGGATGCAAAAGCAGCAGGCAGAGACAACACCGCCGCCTTCAATTATTTCTCAACACACCCCGCCACAGGCGAGCGCGTTGCAAAGACTAAAGCCGAAGCGCAAGGCTATCCGCAGAATGGCCGTATCGCTCGTGAAGACCATTTACGTACAATTGCGGGCATGACGTACGGCGACAGTGAAGAGCAGGGCTTTGTCAGGAATAATCGCTTCTACCACCCGCCGTTAGGTTTCACGTTCGAAGTGCCGAGCGGTTTTGATATCTCCAACCAACCGAGTCAAGTTGTTGCGACTAACAGGCAGGCTGGCGCAGCCATTATCTTCGATATGGCCGGAAATACGACAGGGGTTAAACCGACCGACTATTTGCAAGGGTGGGTTAAAAACCAGAAGCTAGATGATATAGAGGCGATCACTGTTAATGGTATGCCCGCCGCGACAGGCAGCTTCGTCGGCAGCGTTCAGGGCCGAACATCGACGATCCGTTTGATCGCGATACGCTATGGCGACCGCTTTGCACGTTTCCAGATGGCCATCCCGCGTACCGCACCCGAAAGTCTGGTGACAGGTCTGCGTTCAACGACGTACAGTTTCCGCTCTTTGTCACAGGCAGAGCGCGCATCTATCAAGCCGCGTGAAGTGAAGATATTTACAGCCAGAGCAGGGGATACGGTTGCATCACGTGCAGCACAGGCCTCGTTCGATAATTACAAGGAAGAGCGCTTTCGTGTGCTCAACGGTTTGGCTCCGAATGAAGAGCTCAAAGCCGGTGTGATGTATAAGACTGTTCAGTAAAAATAAAAAGCCGGACAGCTAGGTGGGGGGAAGAAGCTGTCCGGCTGTACTAAAATAATGACCGGGGTTCGAGAGGTTAGTGCTCTTGCGGCCAGTATTTTAAAATTTACTCTTCAATGAATAAGTTGTCTTTGTTGTCGACAAAATCAGAGATCGATGTTTTCAACTTTTCCATAGCTCGCTGTTCGAGCTGACGAACGCGCTCTTTGCTGACACCTAGTTCTTTACCAAGCGCTTCAAGTGTCACAACATCATGCCCGAGATGACGATCACGAATAATCTTCTGCTCTCTGTCGGACAATTCGTTCAAAGCTGTATTCAACCACTGAGAGCGTGTTTCGGAGTCAACAACGTTGAGGGTGATGTCCTCTGGTGTTGGCCCTTCATCGCTCAACATGGTTTGCCAGTCATCCTCGCCATCTTCGCCGATTTTAGCATTCAAAGAATGATCGTTACCGGACAAGCGGCCTTCCATGGTTTCGACATCTTTAACTTTAACATTAAGTTCGTTCGCAATTTCCTCGCGGTCTGCATCCTTCAATCCTTCCGCTTCATTGCGGCTCTCAATTTTGGAGCGTAAGCGGCGCAAGTTGAAGAAAAGGGATTTCTGTGCAGCGGTTGTACCTGTCCGAACGATAGACCAGTTGCGCAGGATGTAATCCTGAATGCATGAACGGATCCACCATGTCGCATATGTTGAAAATCTTACATCACGCTCAGGGTCGAAGCGGCTGGCCGCTTGCATCAAGCCGATATTGCCTTCCTGAATGAGGTCACCCATCGGCAAGCCGTAATTGCGGAAGCGTGAAGCGACCGAAATCACAAGGCGTGTGTATGATTTCACAAGCTCGTGTAACGCGGCTTCATCTTCATCGTCGCGCCAACGGCGTGCGAGGTTTAGTTCGTGCTCCTTCTCAAGCAACGGCTCGTTCATGGAGTTGCGAATATACTCGAGATTAGCTTTTTGAGTGTGTGGATCGTCTATATGGGCCACGATGTGCCTCCTTCATCTCTGGTACTAATGCGTATCCCTATCCATTAGTTCCTACGCATTACCTATTCGCGTGGATCACACGAAAAGTAACAAAAGAAAGTAAATTTTTTTTGATTTTAATGTGTGGCTTCTAAAACCATTGATACATCGGCGTTTTCATCAAATGCAACACCGACAAGGTTGCCACCAAATCCACACCCGTCGTCGATTGTAGCCGTTACACAATTTAAGTGTGAACCTTTATGTTCAGGGTCATATCCGCGTATGACTTTTTCGAAAGGTTTGTACGCCAAATCCATATTCTGAAAACTTTCACAAGCCCACCAGAAATGGTCCCCCTGATCATGGAGCGATTGTTGAGGGTTCAATCCCGCATGAACAAACAGCATAGGGGCGCTGTTATTAGTATCGGTAAAAGCCGCACGCTTGAGCTGGCACATAAATACATCATGTCCGGCATGGGCGCGAATGGCTTTACGGATCAAACCCGTCCATTTTGTGATGCCGAGTGTCCCGTATTTGCAGGCTTCTATGCCTTCGTGCGGACATAGATTATAGCTGTAGAGTGTTTCAGACAGGCCGTTACCCAACATCCAGAGCAGGACATCTGTCGGGTTCGGGGCGTAATGAAGTTGAAACAATTTTTGCCAGATTAATTCCTGGCGTCCGCGTAAATATTGAATATCGCTCGGCATCATGCCTTCCAAAGACAGAACCATTCGGCGGAAGGTTAGGATCTCACTGATACATGCGGCGGAATCTGCGCTATATCCGGTATAGTTACCGTGATAGACGACACGGTCGCCGGGGCGGATTTGTTCTAAGATGTAATCGTGCAGTTTTTGCAGCGGTTCTAATTGTCCGTGAATAGCCGGAATAGCCCAGACGATGCGGGGGCGACCGATATTACTGATTGAATCGGAATTATTGGGGCAGATACAATTTTTTATTGCGGTCCCGGACAAGATTGATCTCGACGTGGTGATGTGAAAAGGCGGGAAGAGTTCCCAGAATCTAGTTAAGTATATAATAAAATCAGGCGCATAGAAAGTGGAAAACTTTCATAATGCGCCTGACATTTAATTTTGCTTATATATGAATCGCTTAGGCTGCTTTTTTGGTTGTCGCTTTTTTCGTAGCGGACGCACCAAGGATACCTTCAAGCTGCTCTGTTGCTTTCACTTCAGTAATCTTTTCTACCGCTGCAACTTCACGTGCAAGACGCTCAAGTGCAGATTGGTAGATCTGACGTTCGCTGTATGATTGCTCTGTGTCGTCGTTGCTACGCTTAAGGTCGCGAAGAACTTCTGCAATCGCTACAGGGTCGCCTGAATTGATCTTTGTTTCGTATTCTTGTGCACGGCGGCTCCACATCGTACGGCGTACGCGTGATTTGCCTTTAAGTGTCTTAATGGCATCATCCATGCGGTCAGACGAGCTCAGCTTACGCAAGCCGGCGTCATTTGCTTTCATCACAGGGATTTTAAGACGCATACGGTCTTTTTCAAAGGAGATCGCATACAGGCTGACATCCATGCCACCGATTGTATGTGTTTCAATGCCTTCGATTTGGCCTACACCATGTGCTGGGTAAACTACGTAATCACCTTGTGAGAAGTCAAAGTTGTCATTATCTGCCATGTTTTAACACCTATTTATTTCTTTATGGTTTGTTTTCAAAATTCACCGGAGACACAGTTATCGGAAAGATACCGTTATAACAGATACTTACCGTTAGCTCCCGTGGGCTCTCAAACAATAATCTTGCTTGATGTGAGGAGACATAATACTTAAAAATTGGTAAATTTTCAACAAAAACTTAATCTGGTGCTGTAAGCCACTGTTTTAATGCAGATTTTTCTTGTGCCTGTGCGAAGGCGTAAGTGATTCTAAAAGCGCATCATAGCGGCTCAGCTTGTGCTGAGGGATGAAGTTTTTATTCAAAATGTGGCTGATTGTCAGCATTTTTGAGGATGCGCTCAGCAGTTTATGTGCAGCACTATCGTTATGCATACCGATTTCCAGACTGATCAGATCATTCATGGTTTTATCTGATAGGGCTGTCATCAAGCCGGCGAGTGAACATGAACGCGCACATATTGTGTTATCGGTGCGTGTCTGCATGCGTCCCAGATAGAAGTTGTGACTTCTCTCGTTGCGGCCACTGTATTTTTTGATTTTGAGACCCTTAAGATCAAACTCTTTGCAGAACATACTGGCAAAGCGCTCAAAATTCTTGTGGTCCAGATCGTACGCGCAACGTGATATCCGTGCCGTCGTTTTTATTAGGCTTGCAACACGGTGCGTATCCAGTGTTTCTGCGAGGTTGACAGTTGTGTTGTTGCTGTACAACAGCGCCTTGATCTGATTAGCTTTATCCAGCGTATCAACATAGACCATTGGGTCGTTGGCCAAGACGTCATCTAATTTTATTTTAACAATCGCTTTATCTTCATCCGGAAGGGCTATGTTTAAAACTTTATCGTTGGCTTCGTATTCGTATAAAAAGCCTGCGCCCCACACAGTGAACGATCCCTGCGATACGATGCTACCTTCTCTCATCGCGAACTCAGTTCCCTGTTTTAGTTTTTTATTTATGTTGGTTAACTAATATATGCGCCTAAAATGTGCAAAAGTCAAACACTAATCTTAAGGTGTTGTAATAAAACGATAAAAAGGTCTTTTTTTTAAGTTGTTTATGAGCGGTATCAGTTTTTAGTGGATAAAAAAGTAAGGAAAAATTACATGGAATTTTCAAAAAGGTATTGGATTACAGGGGCTTCTACGGGAATCGGGGCTGAGGTAGCGTTGCAGTTGGCTCAGGAAAAAGTGCATATTTTAGTCACCGCCAGAACAAAAGATAAGTTGAGCGCACTTTCTGACAAGGCAAAAGACTTGCCGGGCACAATTACAGCAGCACCTTGCGACGTCACGGATCAGGCGGCAATCGCTGACTTATTTACTCAAATGGAGAAAGAACACGGTCCCATTGATACGGTGCTTTTAAATGCCGGCACGTATTTTGGGGATTCAGGTACGGATTTCAGCGCTGAAAAGTTCAAGCAGACATTTGATATTAATGTGTATGGGGTGGCCCACTGCCTCGAACCCGTATTGAAAGCGTTTCTGGAGAGAGGCAAAGGTCATGTGGCTGTCGTTGCGAGTGTCGCAGGGTTTCGCGGTTTGCCGAAATCGGTATCTTACGGCCCGACCAAGGCTGCGTTGATCAATATGTGCGAAGCTTTATATGCCGAACTGAAACCTAAGGGGATCAAAGTACAGGTCATAAACCCTGGCTTTGTTAAAACCCCGCTTACCGACCAAAATGATTTTGATATGCCGATGTTAATGCCGGTCGAGGATGCTGCGCGCTCCTTAATCAAAGGGCTGAAATCGAATGATTTCGAAATTTTCTTCCCGTGGCCGTTTGTGGTTCTGGTTAAACTCATCGATATGTTGCCGAATAAATTGTATCTATGGTTGGTCAGTAAATTGGAGCGATAGGCATGGACGAAGAAGCACGAT
Organism: uncultured Micavibrio sp.; assembly: GCA_964562515.1. Lineage (GTDB taxonomy): Bacteria > Pseudomonadota > Alphaproteobacteria > Micavibrionales > Micavibrionaceae > TMED27. The sequence continues at coordinate 6,488 of CAZLTT010000050.1, read as the reverse complement.
TAAAGCTGCAAAGACCGTTAGACGACTACATTGAGTATTTTGAAAAACTAACGCCGCGTTCTGTTGGCATGATCGAAAAACTGGCCGCGCCGGGCATACGTTTTAAAGACCCGTTTAACGACGTGCAGGGCGTGGATGCTTTCCAACGTGTGTTCGAGCACATGTTCGAGAATGTCGAGAAACCAAAATTCAAAGTCACTGATAGCAGTTGGAGCAGGCAGCAAGACAGAACGGCTTATCTGCGTTGGGTCTTCACATACTCGATGAACGGGAATGCTCGCAAAGTTGAAGGCTTGAGCGCGGTCATGTTTTCGAATGACGGCTTAGTGATGTCACATATCGACTTCTGGGATGCCGCAGAAAACTTCTACGAGAATATACCCGTGCTCGGCGCGATGATCCGCTTTGTAAAATCAAAGCTGAAGGTTGAGTGAACAATTGTCTGTATCAACGGTCGCTTGTCCGCCGACAGGAAACGGCGTCAGGTTTTTCCCGTGGCCAAACGGAGCGTTCATCAGTACGGGAATTTCGCGTCCCTCCAGAACTTCTTTTGTAATGTCTTCTAATGTAAAACCAAACGGGCGGCCCGTGTCTTTTGTGCCTTCGAAGTCGCCGAGGATAAGTCCGCCAATCTGTTCGAAAACACCCATCCGCTTCATGTGCGCAAACATGCGGTCATAGCGGTTAATCTCATCACCTGTATCTTCGAGGAAGAGAATAGCTCCGCTTAAGTTGGGACAGTCATTCGTGCCGGGCAGGTAATGAAACAAGCTGAGGCATCCGCCGATCAGCGTGCCGGTAACCTGTCCGGCCTGAAGAACCGACGAGCCTGTCAGCGCAAGGTCGGTCTTTTCTCCGGAAAGAACCGCAAGCGTATCGTCTAGCCCGTCGAAGTCGTGCAGATGTTTAAACACTTGCGCGTG
>CAZLTT010000050.1:0-5465 GCA_964562515.1 uncultured Micavibrio sp. | reverse complement strand
CAGAGTTTAAGACGCTTTCTTGGTTGTTTCAAAAGCTTTCAACGCCCGTTCCCGAGACTCTTTCAAATCTACGATCGGTTCGGGGTAGTTTTCACCCAGCATCACGCCGGCTTCGGCTAAAACCGGTTCGGGCGCTTCCCACGGTTTATGGATGTATTTATCAGGCATATCGCGAAGCTCTGGCACAAATTCGCGGACATAGTTTCCTTTAGGGTCAAACTTCTCACCCTGTGTCAGCGGGTTAAATATCCGGAAATAGGGCGCAGCATCCGCACCGGAGCCCGCAACCCATTGCCAACTGGCCGAATTGCTCGCAAGGTCGGCGTCGACAAGCGTATCCCAAAACCATTCCTCCCCGCGATGCCAGTGAATAAGAAGGTTTTTAACGAGTAACGAGCCGACAATCATACGGACGCGGTTATGCATCCATCCTGTTTTCCAGAGTTGCCGCATACCCGCATCAACAATGGGGATGCCCGTTTGCCCTTTTTGCCAACGCTCTAGGTCATGACTTTCTTGCGCAACCCAAGGAAAGTCGTTGAATTTTGGCTGGAAGTTTTCCCATGTGATGTGCGGAAAATGGTAAAGAAGGTAATAGGAGAATTCCCGCCAACCCAATTCCGAGCAATAATGGTCAACGTCTTTTTCAGGGATGGAGTTAACCGCACCATAAGATCGCGCACTATACCAAACTGCATTTGGCGATATTTCGCCATGTCTTAAATACGGGGAGAGTCGCGACACGTTTTCTTGATCGGGGCGGTTGCGGTCTTCCTTGTAACCCTTGAAGCCATCTTCCAGAAATTCTTGTAACCGCGCATGCGCCCCATCTTCACCGGGGGACCAGAACGAATCCATGTGCTCATACCATTTGATGTCCGGCATTAGGTCAAGGTCATCAACATGTCCTGCGCCTGCTGAATGGTCTGCATAGGTAATGCGCTCGGGGCGTTTTAAAGGTTCTCTGGGTTCACGAACCTTGAGGCAGCCTTTGCGATAGTAGGGGGTGAATACGCGGTAGGGCGTACCGTCATCTTTGGAGACCTCCCATGGCTCCCACAGGAGCGAACCGTTGAAGGTCTCAACGGCTATGTCGTTACTTTTTAAACCATCTTTGATGGCCTTATCTCTTTTGATGCGCCAAGGCTCGTAACATCTGTTCCAAAAGACGGCCTTCGCACCTGTTTCTTCGATAAGCGCGGGAATAATGTCATCAGCCTTACCTTTGCGGAAAACCATATGTTCACGCAAATCGCTGTTTAATGCGGACAAGCTTTGATGAAGCCACCATCGGGCCGCGCCGCCGATTTTCCACTCAGCCGCATTTTCATCATCCAGAATATAAACGGGAATAATTGCGTATCCGTTTTCCAGTGCATGGTTGAGTGCTGGGTTATCGGATAATCTTAAATCTTGGCGAAACCAGAGGAGGGCGGTGTCTTGTGTCATGATAGCTCTTACGAAACAACCGCCGGATTAGATTGCTTAATTAACCGTCAGTTGTGATTTTTTTGATGATTTCCTCAAGCTTTTCTTCGGCTTTTAGGTTATCGACCTGACATGTGCCCGCTGCATTGTGACCACCGCCGCCATACCCGAGGCAAAGCTCCCCGACATTGGTATTGCTCGTGCGGTTGAGGATCGACTTGCCGACAGCGAAAACCGTATTTTGCTTATTCTTACCCCACATCGCATGGATGGAGATATTGCATTGCGGGTAAACGGCATAGATGACAAAGCGGTTACCCGCCCATATTGTCTCTTCCTGACGTAAATCCAGAATCACGAGATTGTCATGCACCTCGGAGCAGCGCTCGATCTGCTCTTTAAACTTGCTTTGGTGTTCGAAGAATAGGTCTACACGTTCCTTAACGTCGGGCAGTTGAAGGATTTCATCAATATCCTGATGATCGCGGCAGTAATCGATTAACTTCATCATCAATTGGTAGTTCGAGATATTAAAATCACGGAAACGCCCCAGTCCTGTTCGGGCATCCATGATAAAACTCAATAATTCCCAACCTTTCGGGTCGAGAATATCTTCCTTGCTGAATTGTGCGGCATCGGCTTTATCAACCGCGGCCATCATATCTTCGGAAATATTCGGGAAAGCGTCTTTGCCGCCGAAATATTCATATACAACGCGTGCGGCTGATGGCGCTTTTGCATCAATAATATGGTTGGAAACATCACCGGAAACGCGCTTGGTCTCGCTTGCATGGTGGTCAAACGCGATATAAACGCCGTCAACATAGGGTAGGTTCGTTGTGATATCGTCGGATGTAACCTCAACAAGCCCGTCCTGCATGTCTTTCGGGTGGGCGAAGGTTACTTCATCGATCATATCCAGTTCTTTAAGTAAAACCCCGCAAACAAGGCCGTCCATATCGCTTCGTGTAATTAAACGGTACTTTTTACCTTCTTCAGGCATGAGCTTACTGGCAGTAGACATGATCTCTCGGCTCCTTTGTTGCAGTTCTTGCACTTACCATTGTACGCATAAAAAAGTGAACGCAAAATGAAAAAAGCGCAGCACAATCAAGTGCTACGCTTTTTGCGAATGAAGAGAGGTTAGTCTTAAGCTTTGGCTGCTTCCTTGTCCTCTTTGTCTTTATCCTTGGCTTTTTTCGAGCCTTTTTTCTTTTTATCGGCAATCACCAATACAGGGTCTTTGTCTTCCTGAACCGTATCTTTGTTGATGACAACTTCTTCCAGGCCTTCGACGTCCGGTAATTCAAACATCGTATCCAGAAGCAGATTCTCCAGAATGGAACGCAAGCCACGAGCACCTGTCTTACGCTCGATCGCTTTTTGTGCAATCGCTTTCAGGGCCTCATCCTTGAATGTCAGTTCGACATTCTCGATTTCGAACAGCTTTTTGTACTGCTTAACGAGAGCGTTCTTCGGCTCCGTCAGAATTGTAATCAAAGCATCTTCGTCGAGGTCTTCAAGTGTCGCAATAATCGGCAGACGACCAACAAATTCCGGAATCAAACCGTATTTCAGCAGGTCTTCAGGTTCCAGATCCTTGAACAGTTCGCCAATACCGCGGTCATCATCAAGGTCCTTAACATCCGCACCGAAACCGATGGTCGTACCACGACCACGCTGAGCGATAATTTTATCGAGGCCTGCAAACGCACCACCAGAGATAAACAGGATGTTCGCTGTATCAACTTGCAGGAATTCCTGCTGCGGGTGCTTACGACCACCTTGTGGTGGAACGGATGCAACCGTACCTTCCATCAGCTTTAGCAATGCTTGCTGCACGCCTTCACCGGAAACGTCACGGGTGATGGATGGGTTGTCGGATTTACGTGAAATCTTGTCGATCTCGTCGATATACACAATCCCTTTCTGGGCGCGTTCGACGTTGTAATCAGAAGCCTGAAGCAACTTAAGCACAATGTTTTCCACGTCTTCACCCACATAACCGGCTTCGGTCAGGGTTGTCGCATCAGCCATTGTGAAGGGCACATCCAGAATACGGGCCAAGGTCTGGGCAAGAAGCGTCTTACCGCAACCTGTCGGACCGACCAGAAGAATGTTCGACTTGGAAAGCTCGACATCAGAACCTGAACCTGTGCCGCCATGTTCCAAACGTTTATAGTGGTTGTGAACCGCAACAGACAGCACGCGCTTCGCGGCTTCCTGACCGATCACATAATCATCGAGAACCTGCTTGATCTCGGACGGAGCAGGGACACCTTCGCCTTCACGCACCAGTTGCGTTTTGTCTTCCTCACGGATGATATCCATGCACAACTCGACGCATTCATTACAGATGAAAACGTTCGGTCCGGCAATCAACTTGCGGACTTCGTGCTGGCTCTTACCGCAGAAAGAACAGTAAAGCGTATTTTTGCTATCGGTTTTGTCGGATGATTTACTCATGTAAAAGCGGTTCCAATCGTTGTTATTTCCTACAATCTAGCCAAGCGGGAAGCCCTCGCGCAAGCCCTATATCAGTAATATATTCTTTTTCTTCAGTAAAAAAACACGGCACATACGATTCGACGCTTGTATTCCGCGCTGTGCGCTCTATGTTGTGAGGCGATATGGCAAACGAAACTTTAGACGAACTCGTTGATAACTTTGCGCTTTTTGATGATTGGGAGGAGCGTTACCGCTACCTGATCGACCTTGGGCGCACATTGCCCTCTATGGATGAATCCTTGAAAACAGAAGAGAATCTGGTGAAGGGCTGCACTTCCCGCGTCTGGATGCAGGCGGATTTGAGCGGTAATGAGTTAAAATTCGTTGCAGATAGTGATGCGCACATCGTACGCGGGCTAATCGCCATTCTTGATCGCGCCTATCAGGGGCAGGCCTTAAGCAATATCCAAAATATTGATATCGACGGAGCATTTGCCAAAATCGGCCTGGATCAAAATCTTTCACCCAACCGCCGCAACGGCTTCTTTTCCATGGTGGAACGGATTCAGTCCTTCGCGCAATAGGGCGAAATCACTAATCCTGATCGGGTTGGCGTGTCTTCTTCGGCTCGGGAACATCTTTAATGCCGGTATATTTTGCGCTTTTAACAATATCCCCGAACAGCTTGTCGATATTCGCGTTTGCATGACCGATCAATTCGGCCTCGACGGAAAAGGCGGACTGCTTACCGATCCAAAGCTGCGCGATATAGATCATGTTCTGGCGGCCTGACGTTCCCTGACCAACCAGACCCGCTTGCTTGTAACCGTCTTCTTCACGAAAGCTGCTGTTATATTCTTCGACAACGGTGTTTTGTGTCATCGCGCGAAGTGTTGTTTGCATGACCTTCGCACTGAAATCATCATACAGCTTTTCATCAACGGGGTTGCAGATCACACGGAAATTAACCGTGGATGACATTTCGTGAACCTGCGTATAGCTGACCACGTCATAGCATTTGGTTTTTTCAGGGTCTTCACATCGGCGGGAGCTGTAAGGCTCATCGGGGAAGGTGATAGCGAATTCACAATGATCGGGCGAGTAGGTGACGCTTGGGTCAACCACTTCTTTGGCTTCTTCCTCCTGCGCGGTTTCTTCGGCGGGGGCTGTTTCCGCATCTTCGGCATGTGCAGTAGTCGCGGCGGCAAAAGGGAAAAGGAGAAGGAGCGCTAAAAGAATTCTCATACTGTCCAACTTTCTGCATCGGCGTCGGTTTGCTCACCGCTCGCCATATCTTTGACTTGCCCGTCGGCGGGGAACCAGACATACGGGATGCCTTTTTTCTCCGCATAGGCGATTTGCTTTTTCAACTTCCCGCCATGCGCGGTTTCGGTATTGATGCCGCGCTTACGTAATGTTTGTGCAACCTCGTTCATCACGCCGCGCTGCTCTTCCTCGGGCAGAACGACCAGAACTTTTGCGGGGGAGGATGGACCGGCCTCAATTTTGCCGTTCTGGCGAAGCACGTCGAACAAACGGCTAAAGCCGATGGAGATACCAACACCCGGCAAATGCTTATTGATGTAACT
>CAZLTT010000049.1:13274-15570 GCA_964562515.1 uncultured Micavibrio sp. | reverse complement strand
GCTTGATAGCCAAGGAGGACGTTGTTATTGCCGTTTTCTTCAATGTTTGTACCTGCGCGCGTACCCAAGGCCGTATTGTGGGCATAATCTCCGTTTGCTGTACCCTGAAGGGCCTCGAAACCAACAGCTGTGTTGTTGTTGCCTGTGGTGTTTCTGAACAAAGCACTGGATCCGAGAGCTGTGTTTCCGTCACCTTCAGTATTTACAGCAGCGCTGTTACCCATAGCCACATTCTGGTTTCCTGCGACATCCCTTAGGGCGTTGTAGCCTACGGCGGTGTTGAATAGTGGATTTCCGCCACCACCGCCATTGGCACCAGATCCAGAGCCGATGAATGTGTTTTGACGGCCTGTTGTAATGGTCTCGCCTGCTTCTCGCCCTACAAACGTATTGTCTTCCCCAGTAGTGACGCCTAAACCAGCTTCATAACCAATAAGAGTGTTGTTGTCGGCTTCTGTAATGGCCACACCCGATAATGCTCCCAGTGCGGTATTTCTCGCTCCGGGGTTCGTGCCGTCAAGCGCCGGAAATTCATGACCGAGAGCTATATTGTCGTCATTGTTAGCGAGATCGCCATCAAAGTCTGTTGAGGTGTCGTGGTAACCGTCTGAGAGGCTATCAATGTCTACGGAACCGGCTGCAGCTAAACCAACAGTTTGTGTGATGATTGTGCCATCTGCTTTTTTACCTTTAAGTTCGAACTCGTTATTCACTTCGTCTAGCCAGAGCGTCCACGCACCGTTATTCAAGTCGGCATCTGCGGGGGCGGCCGCGGGGGCATCGATAAAGACTTCACGGTTTGCCATGTCTGCTTCGATGGCGTCACCGATATTCAGCCAGTCATTGGTGTTGCCAGTCGGAGCGTTTGTTCCGACCCCGACCATAATGTTGCCGTCTCCGTCTACATTCAGAATACCGGCCTGATAACCAAGATATGTGTTACCGAAGCCACCTGTCATGTTTTGACCTGTCTGGAAACCGAGTGTGGTGTTTTGTGAACTGTTGTTTGCAGTGCCTGCCAAGTCACCAATATAGACGTTGTTATTGCCATCCGTTGTATTTGCACCTGCGCTGCGTCCGACAAATACGTTGCTAACACCAGTCGTAATGGCTGTACCTGCGTCGCTTCCGATAAATACGCTATTGGATGCTGTGGATACGCCGTTGACGCCTAAGCCTGCGTTAGCACCTAGAGCAACGTTTCCACCACCGCTCGTGTAGCGCAATGCTTGGTTACCGATGGCTGTTCTGTTGCCGGTCACGCCGCCTGCATTACCCAGTGCGTAACGCCCGACGGAGACGTTTCCATCAGTGCCTGTGTCTTGGGCGGCTCCGAAACCGATAGCAACGCTGAAATCAGCGGATCCACCTGAGTTAGACAGTGCGCCTTCACCGATTGCAACAGTTTCGAATGCGCCTGTTCCGGACAAAAGCGCGTTACGGCCAATGGCGACGTTGCTGTGACCCGTGTTAAGATTTCCGGCAGCGGCATCACCGATGGCGACGTTATCGTCATTTGTGTCAGCCGCAAGCAAGGCACCCGTACCGATCGCGATGTTGCGGTTACCAGAGGTCAGGTTTCCTAAGCTGTCTTGTCCAAGAGAGACGTTTTGTGCACCTGTAGCGATAACGCCTGCGCCATTTCCAAGAAACATATTGAAGGATGTTGTGTAATCCGTGATCGCATCACTTAGGTCGTCTAGCTCGGTTACGCCGGACCCCAGAGAAATTGCTTCCCAGCCATTACCGGCGTCAGCACAGAAGAAGAATGTATCCGAACCTGCTTCATAACGAATTCCGCCCTCGCGATTGGCGTCACAAGCTTCGCCGCCATCGGCGATTTTTAATGTGCCATTGATGTCGAAACGCGTTTGCGGCGTTGTCGTGCCGATGCCAAAGTTTCCGGTATCTCTTTCCAGAGTAAGGCGCTCGTTGAATGTACCGTTAAAGCCTGATTTCAGGTGGAAGATATTGCCCGATCCATCATATTCAAACTGGACACCGTCACCTGCGGCATGAATGTTTTCGAGAAGTTGGAACTGCGCGACTGCACTTGCAGGGCCGCCAACGGAAACTGGTGAGTTGATGAATTTTGCGTGTCCGGTATCACGTTCTACGCGCAAAATATCTATTGGTGTTGCGTTGTTCGGATAGCTTTTCAGCATCAGATAGTTTGTTGTTCCATCCGCACTGCTGAAATTTTCCAGTTCAAACCCTTGAACGGCGTTTTCTTCTAGGAGTTGAAGTTTCGCGCTTCCTTGCGCGGTTGTGTTCATTAATCGAATGGTCGCGGGGT
>CAZLTT010000049.1:11186-13174 GCA_964562515.1 uncultured Micavibrio sp. | reverse complement strand
CCTTCGTTTGTTATGCGCATTTGTTCAGTCAGCGTGCCGGTATCACGCGTTGAGAAACTCATGTAGGTGTCTGTGTTGGCCGCTCCGGTCCATCCTGTGAAAATTTGCGACATGTCGACATTTGTATCGCCTTCAAACAATATACGCGTGCCTTGATCGGTTGCTGCTGCCGCTGTGTTGTCGATGGTCAGGGCGGTTAATGTACCGCTTGCACCCGAAATATTGACTACGCGAGAAATATCAAGCGACGTATTGGAGAGCAGCATGCGCTCACCGCCATTGATGTTGAAGCTTATGCTGTCTGTCGCTCCGTCATTTGTCGTATCAACGTCAATAAATGTGTTGTTGTCTGTATCTTGAATACGGTCGGGGACTGCAGCGCTCAATGACGAAGGATCAAGAGCAACCCAGGTTCCTGAGCCGGCATTATATGAAAGTAAGTAGCCATCTGTAGGACCTGCTACGGAGACATCATCCAAATCATTCAGATCGGCAAAGCTCGGGGCGTTTCCGGCAACGCCCGCGATGTTTATTTTCTCGCCGACATTGATCACACTGCCGACGCTAAGGGTATCTGTAGAAAGGTCATAGGTCAGACCGGGGTCTGCGCCGGGTGCTCCGCCGTCATTAAACTGAACCTCTGTATCGTTCCCGGCAACGCCGCCCGCGATTGCGCCGTTGACAACTATCTGAATCCAGTCTGACGCCGTTGTTGAGTAAACTTCATATGCGTCATCTTCACTGTTGAAGCGGACCATACCATCCAAGGGCGTGGGGGGGCGCTGAGCGATTGTACCGCGCGGTAAGAGCACCGTTTCTGTGCTGTTAAGTTCTATGTATCCGGTGTCGTCGCCGTCCTGATCGGCGTTTAGTGCAATGTTTTGTGTTGTTCTGTTCCATGCAATTTGCGCTCCTTCTGTGCCATTATCCGAGAACGCAATTTCAATACTATTGCCCGTTGGGGACCCTGAGAAATCGAGGATCATGTCAGGGTCGTCATTATATATATGAAAAGGGTCAGCCGGTGAGGTTGTCCCGAAACCGACATTACCGCCCATCACCGCCATTACGTTTGATGCTGTGACATCAACGCCGCTCTGGTCGCCCATGAAGATACCGACGGAGCTGTCGCCCGTGACTTGTGGGATCGCTCCCGCCGCATTGCCTGCTCCGATTGCCACTGAATAATCGCCGAGGCCTGTTCCCGGTGCGCTTCCGTCACTGCCTGTTCCATTACCCGCGCGTGCATCAAAACCGAGTGCGGTCGATCCGTAACCTGATGATGTGACGTCACGGCCGATTGCCGTACTGTAATCACCGGAAGCGATCGGGTGATACCCCATAGCAACAGTTCTTTGGCCTGTAGCTTGCGGAACATCACCAAAAGCGGTGGACGCATAACCGACTGCGCGCGGGTTTAAACCCCATGCGATGCTGTTTTGACCTATGTTGGCGTCCTGCCACGCGGCATTACCGCCAACGATTTCACCGCCGCGAAGTACAGATTTGTTTTCATAGTAGAAGAAGCGTTTGCCGTTATCATCGAGTGCGGCATCAAGTGCAGCTCCTGTGTCTAGAATATGCGCGTTATCAAAAGAAATATATGTGCCGTTGTCTGTCCAAAGACCGCTGCCGCCGCCTGCAACAGTTGCGGCAGTAAAACAGTTATTACCATCTTCGTCACAATATTGTGTGGCACCGATATTCCCTGTCACGTCGACCTGCAAAGAGCCGCTGACTGTTCCTGAACCGACCGCGACAGTATTGGCCGACGTATATACTACGGAGTTTCCGACATCGAGTTGCCAGTCCGTTACAGGGGCGGGTTGTCCGGTTACACGGCCGATGCGAACCCCGCCAAGCGTGTCGTCATATTCAATGTAATCATTGGTACCGTCTTCGCGCCATAAGCCCGCGCCGGTTGCTCCGCCTGCACCGACATCTACCCATGATGTTCCGTCATAAAACTGGAATATACCTGCATCGCC
>CAZLTT010000049.1:9865-11086 GCA_964562515.1 uncultured Micavibrio sp. | reverse complement strand
GCGCGCACTTTCTGTACCTGCATTTTGGAAGACCGTTATGTTGGCAGAGCCGTCTCCGGCAGTATCGACATCAACATACGTATTTCCGTCAGTGTCTTCTATACGGTCGGTGCTGACTGCTCCGAGTTGCGCGTCTACATAAGACCGTGTAGCGGCATCTTGTTCACCTGCGGCGCCAACTCTCGGGTCCGCGAGGTTCTCTATATTCAGGCTGTTTGCATCATTACCGTTTGCTAGTAGCTGAGCAAGCGTACCGGCACCAACGCCGTCGCCGCCACCAGCGCCATCAAGAGCACATTGCCAATCATTGCCGTCCCAATAGCTGTAGTTATTGGCAGGACAAGCTCCACCCGGGTCTAGATCCTTTGTGCCGTCAATAAAGATGTCTGTGGCGTCAATAGCACCGTCCATATTGACGGTGAAAATTGTGTTGTTGTCGCTGTCTTCTATTTCCAGCACAAAAGGTCCGGTAGGGGCAGGGCCTGCGGAGTTTCCGCTTCCGACAATCAGAACGTCGCTGCCGAGTGTTGATGTGCCTGTGACATTCAGCGTTCCATTGATGTCTGCGTTGCCTTCGACTTCGAGCGCATCATTGAAAGCGGAAACGTCGGTTCCGGCAGCAAAGCCAATACCCAGACGGCCGTTTGCAAGATCGCCCTGCAGAAGGCTTCCGATAACGAGATTGTCTGACACCGTGTTGCCAAAAACGTCGGAGCCCTGGCCGATAACAATGTTACCACTGCCGGATGTTAATGTGCCTGCTGCACCCGCGCCCAAAATTGTGTTGTTGTCACCCGTAACGCTGGAGCCTGCGTCCTGACCGACAAGTATAGTGTCGGTTGATGATGCAGGGCCGGTATATAATGTGTTTATTCCATCAATCTTAAGCGCTTCGGTTAAATCGATCGCGCCGCTAACGTCAAGTGCGTCATTGGTCGAACCGCCTGTACCAATACCGACATTGCCGTCGCTTTGGATGCGGAAAATTTCAGACGGTCCACTTTGATTGACCGTAAATACGGGGGTTGCTGTCGTGTTCGTGGAGGTGATAACGACACTGTCATTAAAGTCCGACGTGCCGTTAGCTGTTAGAGAGCCTGTCAGGGTTGTTGCGCCGTTTACGCCTAAGTCTGCGCCTAAAGCTGTATTTCCGGTAATTTGTGCTGTTCCGACAACATCCAGAGCATCATCCGGCGAGTTTGTTCCGATACCGACTTCACC
>CAZLTT010000049.1:5525-9765 GCA_964562515.1 uncultured Micavibrio sp. | reverse complement strand
TTCCGACAACATCCAGAGCATCATCCGGCGAGTTTGTTCCGATACCGACTTCACCGCCTGTATAAAACAGGTCCGTGCCGGAAATTCCCCATATACTGCCTGCTGATTGCCAGTTGGTGCCGTCACAAATTTCCATACGGCGCGGTGTTATTGCTGTGTTAATGCGGATCAAGTTCGCATTTCCGCCGTTACAATCCGCGTTTCCAAAGCCTGCGGTACTGTCTAGAGGAAGGAGCATACTACGGTTGGCGGCCAGAACGTCATTAAATGTACCTGTTCCGGTTACGCTCAACGCTCCATCGAATTGCGAAGTGCCTGTGCCTTGAACGTCCAAATCTCTGGCGATTTCAGCCACGTTTGCACCTTGTGGTGTCCAGAGGCCGCCTGAACCGCTTATGGCTTGGTCATAGGTCAGTGTGACCACGATATCATCACCGCCTCCGCCGTCAGGGGCGATGTAGGAGTCGGGTGCTGAATCGTTATTACAGTCGGTTTCAAAATTGCCGTTTGGTCCTGCGGAGATTACAGCAACGGCGATTTCGTTTGTGGTGCTGTTGCTACCGGCAAGAATACGGCTTCCGCAAGCTGCTGAGTCTGCCGCTACGACACCCGGACCGTGGTTCCATGAGCAATAGCCATACATGTTGCCCCAAGGGTCGGTTCTTGTTGTGCCGACGTTGGAAGGCAAGACACCACCACCGGTCGGGCCTGCGCCGGCAGCTGGATCGGGAGCTTCTGTGTAGCCGTCGCCGAAGCCTACGCCTTCACAGGATTCGTCGTCAGAATTTACAAGGATGAGGTTTGATGCAACACGAAGTTCCGCTTTGGCTTGTTCGCGGCGATTAACCTCTACCATTGTAGAGAGTGGACCGCGCATGGTGGCCATAATGCCTGCGCCCAAGACGCCGACGACTGCTACGGCTCCGAATAATGTGAAGAAGACGTTTCCGAGTTCCCCGCGACGACGGCGGGAATATATGCCAAATCTATTGTGCTCGTTGCCCAAGCGATAGCCCCCAAAAGTACGGTTTTTGCTGCAATCAATCCTTGATTTGCAGGCCGTGCTCTCCACAGGCCGCAAATGCTGTACTCAAATTTTTGAAATTTCACTTATTATTATAAGGCGGAAGTTATTACTAAAACCTTATCAAACGCTTAAAAAAACAGCGCGAATCTGGGGATAGGGGGTTGATATTACATAACTTTGTTCGCGACTCGGCTTTACGAGTGTTGCCGAAGAGGAGTCAATACAGGAAAGATGTTTTTTGGTCTGCGAATCGATCAGTCTGTGGACAATAAATCGAATTGCTTTAGTGCCTTGTCCTGACGCTTTTGAAGGGCAGTTGTATCGAAGTCCTGAATTAGCTCGTTAAAGACCTGATACCAGTTGATTTGAGCGTCGAGATGGATAAAGACCGAACCGAGGCCCAATGCTGCGCGATCCATGAAGACAAATTCTCGTGGCACAGCAATGCCGCCACTCTCTTTTCCGAGGTCGCGTAGCTTTTTGTGAACTTTTTCAGCGGTTTCGCGGCCATAGACTGCGCCTTCGGCGTGTCCGATCGCGCGTACTTTATCATCCATAATCGGTCCGTAGAGGAATTCCGCCCAGATATTCAATGTATCAATTTGTTCATTTGAGAGGTTTTTGAAGCCCCATGTTTCATATGCGTGTACAGCGAGTTCGCGGTCCTGTTTCATCAGGGCGTGGTAAAGGTCTATGACCCCGCCGACAAAGCTTGCCGGGAAGACACGTACACATCCGAAGTCGAGCAGGTTAATACTGAGGTCTTCACGAACGGTGTAATTGCCCAAATGCGGGTCGCCATGGATTGTTCCGTAATAATAAAGGGGCACATACCATGCTCGGAACATGTTCATGGCAATTTTGTTGCGTTGTTCTTGCGGCGCATCCTTATAATTTAGGATTTTATCCCCATCTAGCCATGTGCTTGTAAGTAAACGGTCAGTTGAGAGGTCATCGATTACTTCGGGGACATGCACACCTTTTTCATCCGCCAACATGTGGGTGTAGAGCTTGCAATGTTTAGCCTCACGCGTGTAATCCAGTTCTTCTCTCAAGCGTTCAGCCAGTTCTGTATGGATTTGCTCTGTCCGAATGGCTTTATCGTAGCGCTCATAAATGTTGAAAATGATCTTGAGTTGGTGCAGGTCAGTGTCGATTGCGCTCTGCATATCCGGATATTGAAGTTTGCAGGCTAGTAATTGGCCGTTTTTGGCTATCGCCTTGTGAACTTGTCCTAAACTTGCCGCCGCTGCGGCGTCTTTTTCAAATTTTTCGAACAGGCTTTCCCAGTTTGGCCCAAGCTCGTTACGCATACGACGGCGTACGAAAGGCCACCCCATTGGCGGCGCGTCGGATTGTAACTGACGTAACTCATCCGCATATTCGGCGGGGAGGGCTTCGGGGATCGTGGAGAGGATTTGCCCGACTTTCATGAGCGGGCCTTTGAGGTTCCCTAGTGCAGTCGTGAGTGCACGTGCATGATCGGCTCTATCGATTTTGAGGCCGAGAAATTTTTCGCCTGCCAATTTTGTGGCCAGACCTGCCATAGTGCCCGAAACACGTCCGTAACGGGCAATTCGCCCGCCCATAGTGTTCTCTTTATATTTAGCGTCCTCACTCATGCCCTATACATGTGGCGGTTTTGGGTGGAAAGTCGAGTCAAAAAAACAGATAATAGGTATATGGACAAGAATGATGTGCTTGATACCCGCGACGAGATCATTGAGGCTTTATTGCCAATGGTGCCGTTTGAGGGGTGGAGTTGGAAAACGGTTGATTTGGCCGCCGTTGAGTGTGGTCACAACAAAGGTGTGTCGCGCGCCGTATTCCCCGGACGGTTAGATGATGTTCTGGATGGTTTTTCAGACTGGGCGGACCGGAAGATGATGGATGAAATTTCCGCGATTAATCCTGAGGATTTGCGCATCAGAGATCGTATTCGTACAGCGCTTCTAACGCGCTATCGGGCTTTGGATGAGCATAGAGAGGCCGTGCGTTTGAGTGCGCAATATTTTATGCGACCGACAAAAAAGCCGCTCGGCGCTAAATTGGTCTGGCGAACTGCTGACCGTATTTGGGATTGGGCGGGTGATATATCCACGGATTACAACCGATACACGAAACGCGGTTTATTGTCCGGCATCCTCGTTTCAACAACCCTTGTATGGGTGGACGACGATTCAGAAACTCTGGACAACACGAAAGCCTTTCTGGACAGGCGTATTGAAAATGTGATGCAATTTGGCAAGATGATAAACAAAATAAAAAAGGCATCTTAAATCATGCAAAATCGTTTTCTTGTTCTTCTTTTCATTTTCGGTATCTCTGTTGCGGCTCCTGTCGCCTCTGCGCATGCAAGTTGGATCGAGTTTTTCTTTCCTATGCTCAAGGAAGAGGATCCTTATGATCCGTCAAAGACGCTTGTCGCCCCGTTCGCTAATAATGGCGATCCTGAGGGCGTTGAGACAACAGGGACGGGCGTTCAGAGCCCGGGTAATCAGACTGTGCCGCTGCATTTGTCTCACCGCTCGGATTCAGAGATTTCAGAGTGGGTTACCACCGCTATATCCGAGGCTATGTCCTACACAAGCGAAGATTACAGTGCCGAAATCGAGGGGCATAAGAAGCTTTTTGACCCGAACGGTTGGAAGCAGTTTGAGGCGTTCTTGAGTGAAACAAACATGATGAAGGTTATCGAAAGTGACCGCTATCAGTTGCGAAGTTATGTTCGCGGTACGCCGATTTTGTTGAATGAGGGCGCGGTAAGTCAGCGCTATCGTTGGTTGTATGAGGTTACAACAAATATTAGTTATCTTGAGCGCAATGTCAGGGATTACAAGAATGTTGAACCTGAGAACCGCACCGTAAAGGCGCGTGTCCAGATTGGCCGAAGTCCGAGCGCCGAGAACGAGATCGGTTTGCTTGTCGAGCGATGGGACGGCAAGATCGTGAAGGACGAAGAATAGTCTTCATAAAATTCCCGTATAAAAGTCGGTATTGTTGGTTAAAAGCGTTTCTTTTCGGGGACGCTTTTTCTACACTTAGGCATTCGAATCATATTTAGAACTTTTGACAGGAGTATACGATGTCTGATGCTGCCGTGGACTATGAATCCGCCGAAACCGAGAATGAACCTGTAACGCAGGATAACGCACCAAAAGATGTGGGCGGCGTAGCCGGTGATCGTTTGCGCAGTTTCGTTGAGCGTATTGA
>CAZLTT010000049.1:0-5425 GCA_964562515.1 uncultured Micavibrio sp. | reverse complement strand
GCAATTTTTCTTAAGACACGGCGCATGATTTTACCTGAACGTGTTTTCGGTAGTCCCGGTGCCCATTGGATAATGTCCGGTGTAGCGATCGGCCCTATTTCGGCACGTACGGTCTTTATGATTTCATTTTTCACCTCATCGCTCGGTTCCTGACCTGCGTTGAGCGTGACAAAAGCATATATGCCTGTCCCTTTAATATCATGAGGATAGCCAATTACAGCCGATTCAGCGACGGCAGTATGTTCGTTGATCGCATCTTCGATTTCGGCTGTGCCCAGACGGTGACCAGATACGTTAATCACATCGTCCACACGGCCTGTGATGCGGTAATCGCCGTCGGCGTCCCTTTTTGCGCCGTCGCCCGTAAAGTATTTGCCGGGGAAGGTGGCGAAATAGGTCTGGATGAAGCGTTCATGGTCCCCATAAACCGTACGCATTTGCCCCGGCCAGCTGTCGAGCATGACGAAATTTCCTTCGGCCTCGCCTTCCAAGATATTGCCATCATTATCGACAAGGGCGGGTTGAGCGCCGAAAAACGGTTTTTGCGCAGAGCCGGGTTTTAATTCATGGCATGGCAACGGGGTGATCATATGACCGCCCGTTTCGGTTTGCCACCATGTATCGATGACGGGGCAGCGTTTTTCACCGACAACGTCGTAATACCACATCCACGCTTCGTGGTTGATCGGCTCGCCAACCGTGCCGAGGATACGTAAGGAACTGCGGTCTGTCTTTTTGACGTGCTCGTCGCCTTGAGACAGGATTGCGCGGATAGCTGTCGGCGCGGTGTAAAAGATGCTGACTTTGTGTTTGTCGCAGACATCCCAGAAGCGCGACCATGTCGGATAATTCGGGACACCTTCGAATATCAGGGTTGTTGCGCCGTTAGCGAGCGGGCCGTAGGTGATATAGCTGTGGCCAGTGATCCATCCAACATCGGCCGTGCACCAGTAAACTTCGCCCGGTTTGTAATCGAAGACAACTTCGTGTGTCAGGGACGCGTACACCATGTAACCGCCCGTGGTATGCAGGACGCCTTTGGGTTTTCCCGTTGAGCCACTGGTGTACAAAATGAAGAGCGGGTCTTCGGCGTTCATTTCCTCACATGGGCATTCCGGATCCTGACGGTCAATCAATTCGTGATACCAGACGTCACGGTTTTCATCCCACTGGATATCCGCTTGACGATGTTGCAGAACCAGAACTTTTTCAAGCTTAGTGCCCTTTACGGCCTCGTCTGTGTTGGCTTTGAGCGGAATAGCTTTGCCGCCGCGAACGCCTTCATCCGCCGTTATGACGACTTTGGCGTCACAGTCATTGATGCGGTCCCGCAAGGCTTGAGGGGAGAAACCGCCAAAAACCACGGAGTGGATGGCGCCGATGCGCGCGCAGGCCAACATGGCATAAACGGCTTCGCAAACCATAGGCATATAAATAATGACGCGGTCACCTTTTTGCACGCCGAGTTCTTTTAGGCCGTTGGCAAGCAGGGACACATTGGTCAGAAGTTCGCCGAATGTGACTTTGCTGTCCTGTTCAGGCTCGTCGCCTTCCCAGATCAGTGCGACGTCGTCTTCCTTTTCAGGGAGGTGGCGGTCAACGCAGTTGTAACAGGCGTTGAGTGTGCCGTCCTCATACCATTTGATCGATACATCGCCGTCAAAAGATGTGTTTTTGATGATGGTCGGTTTTTTAAACCAGTCGAGGCGCTGTGACTGCACGGCCCAGAATACATCAGGTTGGCTGACCGAGCCTTGGTACATCGCATTATATTGTTCTTCGGCGACACTGACGTTGTCGAGAATTTCTTGAGAGGGTTTGAATGTTTCATTCATTTGAAAACTCCTTATTAAAATTAGGCTTCGGCGGTTGTTTCCACGGGCATCGTCAGCTTTTTGATCAGCGCATCAAGATTGATGGTCATGATCAAAATGGCCGAAACCCATACACCGCAAGCCATTGAAAACAGCAATCCGCCATCGTCATTCACCTCGATCCCTAAAGGGGTGAAAAGATGGAAGGTGATAGCGCCGCTGATAATGCAAAACGCCAGAAACGCGCCGATAAATGAAAGCGGGCGTATTTTTAAAAACAGGCCGATAAGCAGTAAAGCCGAGGCGACCAGCTCGGCAGAGCCGATTACATAGGCGTTGAAAATGCCGGGAGGCAGGAATAATCCCTTGTAGCCGAATTCATGAAACGCCCATCGATCAAGAGTGCCGAAGATGTTTTGTGTTTCTTCTGATCCTGTGAATTTAAAGAAAAGGGATTGCACAAAAACGAATGCGATATAGATCGAAAAAATGCCCGTCGCAATGCGCTTTTTATCCTTCAACACTCTGAAGCTCCTTTTTCTTATCGGCTTGTCTGAATGTTACGATAGCAATGCCGACCAACGCAACCGCACCGCCTAAAATTGTCGTCCAGGCAAGCGGCTCGTTCAAGATCACAATGCCGCCGATCATCGCGAAAATCGGTGTCAGGATGGTAAAGGCAGTGAGAATGTAAACGGGGTTTCGCCCGACCAAAATTTTCCATCCGAAATGGCTCATCGAAACAATAATGACCTGATAGAACAACACAACGGCAAGCTTCATGTGGTCTGCATTCTGCAGGCGTTCGATGTGGTTTTCCTCAAAAAGCAGGCTATTTGTCAGGGCGATAGGGAAGGCGATTGCAAATGCGTAACCGACCATGGTCGGAAAGTTCAGTTCCTTGATACGGCGCAACTGGGTTGATCCGATCGCCCAGAAAAGCGCGGAAAGCAATAGGAAAATCACGCCCATAGTGGTTACGTTGGCATCGATATGCGGTTTGTAGATAACGATCGCGCCGCCCAGAAAAGTGATCAGCAAGCCGGCGCAGGTTTTAAGGCCGAAGCGCTCGTGAAAGACAAACCATCCCAGAATAATCAGCATAGGGAGTTCGGCTTTCATGATCAGTCCTGCGATACTGGCGTCGACCTGTGCCAGTCCGGCAAACAAAAAGCCCATATGCACGCCCTGAAACGGAATGGCGTACATGGCCAGATGTTTTAATGTTTGCAGGGAGATGCGGTCGGCAAAGGGCAGAAAGATCAGGCCGCATAGAAAAAACCGTATGGAAAGCAGCATGAAAGGTGGGATTTCAAGCGCGCCGACGCGGATAACGACGAAGTGCAGACCCCATATAAACATGACAAATAAAACCAGTAAGAGGTCGCGCTTGCTCATAGCTGTTCCCTAAGCGTTACAGAATTCGTTGGAATCTGGATGGTAGACGTTTTCGGCGGCGTGCTTTTAAATCGTTGTGTTCTATGCGGCGATTATGCTGCCTTTTTAGCGCCGCCGATAGCACAGACCTCTTTCCACTCTTCTTCCGTTACAGGCGATACAGACAGTCGTACCTGTTTAACGACCTGCATCTGGCTCAGCATTGGATGGGCTTTTAAGTCCGCTAAAGTAACTGGCGTTTCAAGTCCTTCAACCGGCTTAACGTCGACGGTAACGAATTTGCCGTCTTCGTTCTTTTCCGGATCGGGGTCGGTGTAGGCTTCCTTCGTGACCTCCAATATGCCGACAATCTCTTTGCCTTCGTTGGAGTGATAGAAAAATCCTTTATCGCCGACTTTCATTTCCTGCATATTGTTGCGTGCCTGATAATTTCGCACGCGCTTCTCCCAGCGTCCTTCGCCTTTTTCGAGCTGGTCCTCCCAAGAAAATTTATAAGGTTCTGATTTAAATAGCCAATATGCCATGTTGTTTTCCTTACTTACTTTTTATAAATGACTGAAAATATGATGCCGATACCCAAAGTTGCTCCGAGGCCCGCACCGGCCCATGAGAGCGCTAACGTTAATGAGATCGGCATCCAGATAAAGGCGGCGGCGTTCAGTAGCCCGATCAATGCGCCCATCATAAGTCCGAAGCGCACGCCTTCTGCCACGCCCTTGCCTTCAAAGTTACGTGTAAAAATGAAGCCAAGCAGGACGACTAATAGTCCTTGGTACCCGATCATAAAGGGAAAGTATTGTTGCATCTCTTCCTGCGGACGCCAGAGCTCAGGTGTTTGAGTATATGTGTCCATCAAAAGTATGCTGTGAACGATGTAGTCGAAGCCGAAAACAAAGGCAAACCCAACGACTGTCGCTGCTAAAAAGCGCGGAATGTTAATTCCTGATTCAGGGCAGTGCATGCCGCATGCGTTATTTTTGTCTTCGCTCATTTTGTAATTCCTTATGGCTTAGGAGGCTTTACGGCGCTCTTTACCTTTCATGTCGTATTTGAAAGGTCGATTGAGCATGTCTTCGATTGCCTCTTCTATAGATAGTCCTTCATGTAAGCATTTGTAGACCGCTTCGGTAATTGGCATATCGACGGCGTTTTGCTTGGCCAGATCGAGTGTTGCCTTTGCTGTATGAACGCCTTCTGTGACGGCGTTGCGCTGGCTGAGGATGCTTTCCATTGATTTGCCTTCCCCCAGAGCCGCGCCGAGCGAGAAGTTTCTGGATTGCATGGACGATGCGGTCAGCATCAAATCACCAATCCCGCACATACCCAGCAATGTTTGCTTTTTCGCACCCATGGCAACGCCGAGACGGGCAATTTCCGCAACACCGCGCGTGAGAAGGGCCGCTCTGGCGCTTTCGCCGAGTTGGCGGCCGTAAACGACGCCGCATGCAATCGCGATGACGTTCTTAATAGCACCGCCGAGCTGTACGCCGATGATGTCCGTTGTAACGTATGGGCGGAAGCGCTTGCCGCCTAATAGGTCTTGCAATTCCGCACCTAAATCCGCATCAGGGATGCCGATGGTAACCGCACCGGGCAGACCGCGTGCAATTTCGGCGGCGAATGTCGGGCCGGTCATTACGGCAGCTTTTGCGCCCGGAATCACATCATCTACGACTTGGGAGAGGAGAAGGCCGCTATCAAGCTCAATTCCTTTTGAACAGATAACAAGCACCTGATCTTCGCGGTGGTTGTCTTTGATCTCGTTCAGCGTGTTGCGCAGATATTGTGCAGGCGTGACGATCAGCAATACGTCTCTTTGCGAAATTTCGTTTAGATCGTTGGTTGCTTTTAAATTCGGATGAAGTTCTACGGAGGGCAAAAATTCCGTATTTTCATGTTTGTCGTTAATGTCGTTTACGACGTTTTCTTCGCGCGCCCAGAGCAGGACATCACGATCTTCGTTGGCAAGCATTTGCGCTAAGGCCGTTCCCCATGCACCCGCGCCGATAACACCGATAGTTTTCATAGTTTTCCTTTTATTTTGAGTTGCTAAACCTTGCCGATTCACATGCTGAAGGTCAAGGAGAAAGACGTTCGTTCTAGGCGGATAAGGCGTCCAAAGGCCAACGTGGCCGCGCTTTAAAGTCAAGCGGGCTTGTTAATCCCCTGCTCAAGCGCTCGCAGCCTACCCATGCAATCATCGCAGCATTATC
>CAZLTT010000048.1:11861-16104 GCA_964562515.1 uncultured Micavibrio sp. | reverse complement strand
TGAGGAGCCGCTTGCAACCATACTGAATAGGTCAACTTCGTCCGTTGAATCACCAACAATGCGTAAGACATTATCGCCATCTGTGAAATCCAGAACGTTCTGGGCTGATAAGGAAAGGGCTACTGCGCCACTCCCAGTGCCGAGGTCAATTTGCTCGATATCGTTGATGGTCGTTGAGGTAATGTTACCCGCGTTGTATGTAACGCCGTCAAACAAGCCATCTACGTTAGCAAAGTTGAAAATGGCCCCTGTTGATGTTGAGAGGTCGAGTGAGTCGTTTCCTGAGCCGGCATGAATGTTCAATCCCGTAAAGGCCATGTCACCCTGGGCCTGTAAAACGATGCGGTCATTGCCTGATCCCGTGAACACGTCATTTTGGAAATGGTTTGTTGTTCCGAATGTTGGGAATGCAAATGTTATTGTATCGTTTGTTGAGCCGCCGAAAATGGAGTTAAAGTCATTGTTCGTGGCGTTCTGTTCAATCGTCAGGCTGTTAGAGCCTTCACCGAGGTAAATGTGGGCATTGGTCACGTTTACCAACGTAGCGTTTTCACCGCCGTTGGTGAGGGAGATTGTGCGAACGTCGAGCAATCCTCCTTGTCCGATTGTCGGGGTCGTGCCTGTAAAAGCGATATCGACAGTTGAACCGATAATCGTGGAGCCCGCATCATTCACGAAGGTTCCACCTTCAGGGTCCATAAGGTTCAACGTGTAGCTGTTTACGCTGCTTTGACCGCCGGGGTCGGTTGCACGTATGTCGAAAGTAATAAACAGGTCATTGGGCAAGGCACTAACGTCAAAGCCCAAGAAGCCTCCGGTGAAGCCGCCGACCGTTACGTTTGCCGTTCCCGGACCTGCAACATTTTCGATGTTGAATGTGAGTGTTTGTCCTTCAGGGTCTCTGAAGTCATCGGCGAAGTTGTACACGAAGGAGTTGCCTTCACCGGCTTTGAAAAACGAATTGGGTTCAGCTTGGCCGACTTGAGGCGCAAGGTTCGTTTGCACAGCGAGTGTTGGTTCGATTGTGTCAGGGTCTTGTGCATCCTGTAGGAAGTTTTTCAGAGCGACTTTTTGTTCTGTAGTCATCGTGGATGACTTGGCGAGAACTTCTTTCGCTTCCGCTTCCGTCATGTCGCCGTTTTCGACGCTTTCTTTCAGCTCGGCTTTTAAGGTGACATTGTCGTCGCCAAGGCCGTCATTGCCGAGTTTGTTTTGAATTACTTCTTTGCTGTCTAGCTCTGATTTTTGTGTTTCTTCGAGCAAGTTGTCTGAAGGTGGCGGAGTATCCAATGCTCCGGTTTCATCTCCGGCTGTTCCTTCTTCAACAGTACCGTCAACGTCTGAGTCTCCGTCACCGTCGACTGTGCCGTCGGCATCGAAATTTTCTTCCGTCGGTGCAGGTTCGTTGACGTCTTCCGCGTTTTCACCTGAATTGTCCGGGTTGATAACTTCTTCCGCGGCTGCATCTTCGATAGAGGAGAAGAGGGTCGGGGATACATTGGACACCGTGTCAAAGCGGTTTGAAACGTCATTGGCATCCAGTTGACCGAGGTTGCGGATTTCACCGAGTTCCAGATCGATTTTCGCAGTTTCGAAGCGGTCATCGAGTGTGAGTTCGTTGTCGTTGTTGTCGCGGACGACGATGGCGCCCTCAACAACAGTTACTTCGCCCGTATCGGCGTCACCGGCGATGATTGTACCGCGAATACCGATAGAGCCGCTTGGCATGTCGATGTTAACGTCATCGGGGTCGTCACGACCGATCAGGCCGGATGTAAATACGAACACACCTTTAAGAACGGAGAAGTTTTGAGAGCCGGCCTCTGTGGCGGGGTCAAATACATATTCGTCAATCGCCAGACGTGCATTGTTGGAAACGGCAAAATTTGTTTCATCAATAAAGGAGATGTTCACTGCGCCTTGGCCGCTTGTTTCGATGACGTCGCCTTGGTAAACGGGCGTGCCCATAGTGATGGTTTCTACGCTGCCGTCTGTTCGCGTGATTGTCGCATCGCCGCTGACTTCGTCGACGGCGCCGACAGGGCTGGCATCATTCATTGTTTCCGTGCTGGCGAAACGATCGCCCGAGGATACGAAAGAATTTACAAGTCCCGGTGTTAAAACAAGACCGCCATCTGCCGTTAAGTCCGGTGATGTTTCGGCTGCGAAGTATCCTTCGACAGTGATTGTACCGTGAGGGCCATCGAGAACGAGGTCCACACCGTCACGCTCAATCGCGGCGTCACGAATGTAGCTCGCGTCCGGCAGTTCGACCGTCGGACCGTTAATTGTCAGTGTTGTTGCTGAATCAGAAGAAGTATTTTCAAAGAAATCGTATGCCATGTCCCCAAACCCTTTATGTACGCAGTATACCCTGTTTTAAGGTGTTATTCATTTTTTTAATTAAGCGGATCGTTATAGTTCGACCCATTCTTTATTTTACGTGAAAAAGTCTTAAAAAGAGATAATCTTTATCTAAAAATTTACATAAAATTTGCTAAATATCGTTATAAGTTTCGATAAAAATGCCGATTAAAGTTGTTTTATTTCAGTGTTTTATCGCGTTTTTTCGGTGGGGCTTGAGAGAAAGCCTAAAATACGAAATATTTTTATGTAAATTAAATGACGCTATGCTGTCTTTTTTGATCTCTCGGCTTCGATAAATATACGCTTGATATAGGGGAATTCGCCTTTGATCTGTTTATCAAGGGATTGCACGATTTCTTCGATCCGGCCGGTTTGTAAATCATCCTTAAAGTCGAGGCTGATATTGGCCAGAATGAATTCGGGGCCCATATGAAGGGTCAGCACCTCGTTTACACTGTCGATTTCGTCGTGGGCGTCGGCCATATGCTTGATCTTATCGACTGTTTCTTTATCCGCACCTTCCCCGATCAGCAGGCTTTTGGTCTCAATGGCGAGCCAGAAAGCGGTTGCAGCCAAAATACAGCCGATTGCAACAGACGCGATGCCGTCCCATGCCGCATAGCCCGTAACTTGCGCGAGGGTAATACCGATGAGGGCGATAATCAGACCCGCCATGGCTGCGGAGTCTTCGAACAGCACGACGAACAATGTCGGATCCTTGCCGTGCCGAACGGCCTTTAATGTCGGAATGTCGCCGCGTGCGTGGTTAAATTCCTTTACTGCAATGTATAGCGCGCCCCCTTCGAAGATGATGGCGAGGGTCAGCACAATGTAGTTGATCATGGGGTTGCTGATTTCAGCGGGGTGCAATATGTGGTGCACACCTTCATAAATGGAAATACCTGCACCGACAGCAAAGATCAGAATTGCGACGATGAAGCTCCAGAAATAAATTTCCTTGCCGTGGCCGAAGGGAAAACGTTGGTCAGCGGGCTTTTTTGCTGCTTTGAGCCCGTAGAGAAGCAGGCCCTGATTTCCTGTGTCGACGAGCGAGTGGATGCCTTCTGAGAACATTGCCGAGCTTCCGGTAAGTGTCGCGGCGATGAATTTTGTAACCGCGATGAGGGAATTTCCGATTAAAGCGGCGATAATGACTTTTTTAGAACCTGAGGCCATGTGCTTGTTGCTTTCTTTTCGTGTTCAGTGCGTTGCCGCACTCCTAAAATAGCTTGATCTGGTTTGTCGTTGGTTGCGCCTGCTGAAAATAAAAGTCAGGCAATAAGGGGTTATATTAGGGCTACGTCAATATATTCGCGGGTTTCACTCTTTAACAGCGCCTCGTTGGTCTTTTTCAGGCGCTCGATCAGCATTTGAACCATTGCACGCAGGATAGGGTCTGCGTCCTGCATCATCTCGGTTAATGCGTCGGGGGTTATCACATACAGTTCGGAATCTTCTACTGCGTCTACGTTTGCGCCGTAAGGCACATCAGAAAAAATAGAGCTTTCCCCGAAAATCTGGTCTTCGCCTAATTCGGCGAGCTCCACAATTTTGGAGCCTTCTTCCAGATAAACGCGTACTTTTCCTGATAAAACCATGTAGGCTTTGTCGGCCTTTTCGCCTTGTGTGATTACGCGTTCGTTGGGGCTGAATTTGAGAATCTCGAGATTATTTGTCATGCCGAAGAGTTTAGAGGCTTTTAAAAGGTGAATAAAGGGGGCAATTTTCGTGTTTCTTCACTAGACATGGGCTCGCCTTTTTTCTATAAGGCTAAATCGATTTGTTACCAAATCACATGCCTGGGTAGCTCAGTGGTAGAGCAGGCGACTGAAAATCGCCGTGTCGGCAGTTCAATTCTGCCCCCGGGCACCACTTT
>CAZLTT010000048.1:0-11761 GCA_964562515.1 uncultured Micavibrio sp. | reverse complement strand
AGGCGACTGAAAATCGCCGTGTCGGCAGTTCAATTCTGCCCCCGGGCACCACTTTCCCTTATATCTGTATTAGTTACCCAAGGTGAGGCTTAAAGGCCTGCGCCGTACTCATCGCCCTGCGGGCCGTCGAAGCTGCCGTCATACTGCAATCTGTGTAAAGGGATGCCCGCATCCACAGAATGAATTTTACCGCCGGTCAGAAAGAAGGCAGAGCCAAAATAGGGGTGTCCAAGACGGTTTGTCGCTGCTTGTAGTTTCGATAAGACTTCCGGCGTCGTGTCCTGAATGTCGTCGGCTACAACTCTGTAATGGGCTGCACCATCCTGTCTGTGCCATTTTGCGCCTTCTACGCGGGTGATTTTGGCGTGTTCCATGTCGTTCAAGAACCAGTTGTAGTCTTCCTGGTCTATGCCTGCGTCCAGAACGTCTTGCATTGTGATGTGATCTTGTGGCCACGCGCGCTTTAGGCGGTGGGGATCGGCGGAAAGGAAGTCCATTAAACCGATGCTTTTGGTCGTGTTCGCAACAATATGCAACATGTAACTCATAATACGCAGTCTCCTGAATGGTCAGGAAAATTAACGTATTATTAACCAAATGTCAAATTTATGGAAAATAAAAGGTGCTAAGTTACTGTAAAATACCCTGAAAACGGTCCTCAAGGGGTGGTGTGCGTCGTTTTCTGGTCATCTCAATTAGCCCTAAAGCCGTAATGCCATGGATTTGGACCGTGCAGGGGTCTTCGTTGATGGCGTCTTCCAGGGCGGCGATCAGTTGCCCTTGGTCTTTTTTGTTCTGTGATTTGAGGAAATCGACAACGATAATGCCGCCGCAATTGCGTAGGCGAATTTGTCTGGCGACTTCTTTGGCGGCTTCGATGTTGACGGCGAGATGCGGGTTGGTGTTGTTGCCCTTATTCACGTCTACAGCGGTCAATGCGGCCGTGCTTTGCATGATGATATTGCCGCCGCCCGGAAGGATGGCGTAGGGATGGAAGAGGTCTTCGATCTGGCCGATGATATCGCGTTCATGGAAGAGGGCGAGGTCGTCGGTGGCATTGCTGAGCTCGATCGGTTCGATTTTTGTGACCAAATCGGGGGCAAAAATCGAGCACCATTCCTCGATATGGTGGAAGTGATCCATAGTAACGACTTCAATCCGTTCGATTGCTTGCGCAGCCTGATCGCTCAGGGTGCGCTGGACGGCGTCGGGGCCAAGGGCAATCAAGCTTGGCTCGCTGCCCTCAAAATAGCTCTGGATTTCGTCCCATGCGCCTTTGAGGATACGGGCTTCACGGATCAGCATGTCACTTTGCGTGTTCGCTGCGGACAGGCGCAGGATCACGCCTTGCATGTCTTCAAGCGCGTCGAGCATTTTACGCATTTTTTTGCGTAAGGATTTGTCACGGATGCGTTGTGAGATGCGGTTACAGTCCATCATCGCGCAGAAGATCAGGTATCGGCCGGGCAGGGTGATATCCATGCTCATTTGCGGGATTTTGTTTTCCGGTTTCGTATAATCGTCCCGGTCACCCGGTAAATAGGCGCTTTTGGCCTGAACGGGGATCATGTCCCCCGCTTGGAACCGCTTGGTAATGCTTTCCGCACCGCCTTTGTGGACTTTGCCTTTCTGGTCGGTGTAGCGGACGTCACTGTTGTATAGAATTCCGGTGTTGAAACCGTCGAGGTCGAGGTAAACGGCGTCTATGGATTTGTCGAATGTTTTGACTTTGGCCCAGTAAATTGACCCCCAACGGACTTCTTCATTAATCGGATCGACCTCTAGGCCTTCTAAACGACCGTCTTTGAGGGCTGCCGTCCATAAACTTCCTTCGAGTTCTTCGATTAAAATGTCCAAAATCTATTCCCTTTTGAAACCAACGCCAGTCAATATTTGCATTGTATCATAAAGAGATAGCCCGACCACATTGGAATACGACCCGCGTATGAATTTTATATAGCTTTCGGCAAGTCCCTGGATTGCGTAACCACCCGCCTTGCCGTCCCATTCGCCGCTTTGGATGTAGGTTTCAATATCGTTTTCCGTCAGTTTTTTGAATTGCACGACCGTATCGACGAGGCGTCTGACAATTCGCCCGTCAGGCGTGATAAGTGCAATACCGCCGTAAACATGATGGCGGCGTCCCGATAGGGTTGTCAGGCATTTACGGGCATAGCTTTCGTCTTCTGCTTTGTCGAGAATACGGCGTCCGCAGCCGACGACCGTGTCCGCCGCGAGGACGAATGCGTCTTCATGCTCTGCAGCTATGGCTTGCGCTTTGCCGAGGGCTAGTCGTTGTGCGAGGTCGCGCGGCAGCTCGGCCTTTAGCGGGGTTTCGTCAATATCTGCGGGGATGATGTCGTCGGGTGTAATGCCGACTTGTTCGAGAAGCTGAACCCGGCGCGGTGATGCCGAGGCGAGTATGAGCTTATTTTTCACGATAGATAATGCGGCCCTTGGTCAGGTCGTAAGGTGTCATTTCGACAACTACGGTATCGCCTTGCAGGACGCGGATGCGGTTTTTACGCATTTTACCGGCAGTATGCGCCAGAATTTCGTGGTCATTTTCAAGCGTTACGCGAAACATCGCATTCGGAAGGACTTCCGATACCACGCCTTTAAATTCCATCAAATCTTCTTTAGCCATTGTGCCTCTAATTTCGTTTAACTTAATAAAGATATGGTTTTATACCCTATCGTGGCAAGAATGCAACGGGGAATTGTCCACATTTACAGTATATTAGAGCTTTGCTATCGCAGTGTGTGTGTCTTGCCTGTATGCAATACGCAAATCAGGGTGAACAAGCGACGGGCCGTATCCATGTCCATATCGATTTTGCCCTTCAAGCGCTCTTTCAGCAGTTCTGCGCCTTCGTTATGCAGGCCGCGGCGGCCCATATCGATGGCTTCTATACGTGACGGGTTTGCACCTTTTACGGCTTCATCGTAACTCTGGACGATCATGAAATAGTCTTTGATCAAACGTCGGTAGGGCTTGAGCGCCAATACCAACATCGGGAGTTTTTCCCCTTTTTGATTAGCGATGCGGAAGACTAGTCGGTTTTCCTCCAGTGAAAGGGAGATGTCGTAGGGGCCGGAATCATCCTTGAAGGGAACAAAGGTATTGTTTGCTTTTAGGTCGCGCAGGGCAATTTCGCGGTCACGTGCGATGAGGTTGCCCTCGATCGTGTTTGCAACGTTTTCTATGGATATATGCTTTATCTTTTGTGCCTGCATATCTCTATTATGACGCACTGCACAATAGATTGTCACGCATTTAATGATGACTTGAAGGCTTCGACCCAGCGTCCGATGGCTTCCGGTTGGGTTTTCATGGTCGAACGATTGACGACCAGTTTGGATGAAACTTCCAGAATTGTTTCAATTTCCACCAGCCCGTTGGCTTTTAGCGTTCCGCCGGTTGATACAAGGTCAACGATACGGCGGCATAGCCCCAGAGCCGGAGCGATTTCCATTGCCCCGTTTAGTTTGATGCATTCGGCCTGAATTCCGGCGCGCTCATAATAGCGTGCGGTCAGGTTGGGGTATTTCGTCGCGATACGGATGTGGCTGTGTCGCGCTTTTTCGTCCGCTTCAGCGTCTTTTTTCGGCATCGCGACTGACAGACGGCATTTGCCGATCCCTAAATCGACTGGTGCGTAAAGCTCGTCATAGCTGAATTCTTCCAAAGCGTCGGAGCCGACAACGCCCAGATGTGCACCGCCATAAGCCACAAAAGTTGCGACATCGAATGCGCGCACGCGGATGATGTCGAGGTTTTCGTGATTGGTGGAGAATTGCAGCTTGCGGCTATCGTCATCGTAGAACGCCTGTTCAGGCACGATATCGCAAGCCTCCAACATCGGGGCCAGTTCTTTCAAAATACGCCCTTTGGGCACAGCTAAAATCAGTTTCTCGCTCATGGGGATTAGGGATACTGATAAGAAAGCGCCGCGGCAAGTTGTTTTTGCCGCGACGCCTCTTTAGGGGATTCTGATTGTGGCTTTTACGCAGCAGCGTAGGCCAATTCGATCGTTTTTGCCTTTGGTGAAGGGCTAACCGTGTCGGTTTGCTTCAGCAAAGGTGTGAAGCTTGTCATCTCTTCGGGTTTACGTGGCCAGCTATGTGGCTTTTCCGGGTCCGCTTTGAATGACACTTCTTTTTTGAACAGCTGAACATCCAGTCCTGTATGATCCGCGATCAATCGGGCGATGCGTTTGCTGTCTTCTGATGCTTTCAAGAACACATATGGCTTCGGTGCTCCGTCTTCGGCCAACTGTTGGTGTGTGGCCAGCAGTTCGATAGCCGTTGCTACGCTTTGCATATCCTCGTTGCCGTTACTCAGGCCTGTGCCGATGGCTTCCTCGGCCATGCTCATTCCATCATAGGCTTTCGGCCCGCTTGTGCGGAGGTCAAAGATGTAAGCTTCGGGTAATTGATCGTGCTCAACACGTTCATCCGAATTGGCGATTGCGGCATAATATGTTCCCGTAAGACCGCTGCTGTCAGCGTCGAGGTTAAATAGCGCCTCGCCGCGTGAAGAATATATCTCCACATCACCGTCGGGTACGGCATCTTTTAGTGTGCGGGCTGCCCATGTATCCGTGTAGTGGAAGTAGCAGAGTATCCGCGGGTCAAATACTGGTTTAACAGACATTTTTCTAAACCTTCTCTCGTTATGGGAAAGGGCTTATACGCTCATGAATCACTAAAATCAAGCTTTTTATACCGATATTATGCGTTTTGTTCAGGGGGGTCGAAAAGGGACACTACATCGGCTCTACCGAAAGTGTTATCCAGTGCGGATCGGAAGCGGTTTATCTGCTGTTTTATTTGCTGTCCGATACGGCTTTGCGGGACGATAAATCCTTCAATTAAGGGGACGATATCTCGATTAAAGTCGCGGTGTTCTTCTTTGCTGTGTTGGTTGAATGCTGTGAGGGCATATTCCAGTTCGACGCTGGCTTGCACGTGGGCTACGAAAAGGGCTTCTGTGTAGTACTCGCTTACGGGTTCGCGAATAGGGTCGCGCATCAGGCTTATCGCCTCCCCCCAGAAAGAGGTGGCGGCGCCGGTATCTCTGGTGTCGATGTCCATAGGGTATTGCGGACGTTCTATGCCGTCATCGCCGATTTCCCGTGTGTGAAGGAGCGGAGTGCTTTCGGCGCATAGTGCGGCGATATACATAGGGTCGGTTTCGCTATCTTCGTTTATGGCCTGAAAGAAGTCCTCGTGATAGGCGTGGAAGAGCGCGGTACGAAAGCGCAGTTCGTTCAGGGTTTTTTCTGATGCGACGCTGTGGGCTGTGGCTTTTCCGGTAGGGGCGGCATTGTCGAGATGCATATGATACAGAAAGCTTACGACTTCACGGCCGATCTTGTCGTCATCCTGCAAGCCCAGCTCCGTGAACAGGCTGTCTAGCCTGAAACTATTCAAGTTAATTGGTTCGTTCATGTCCCTGCCTTAAATTTTTAGGGACATTAGCAGTGTTATAGAAAATAAAGCAAGCTTTTAGGGGGAAGCTTATGCTTTTTTGATATTCGCGCCCGCATTACCGAGTTTTTCGACGATGTTTTCATAGCCGCGCTCAAGGTGATAAATGCGGTTGACCGTCGTTTCACCTTCTGCGACGAGACCGGCAAGTACAAGCGCAACAGATGCGCGCAGGTCGGTGGCCATGACTTCTGCGCCTTTGAGTCTCTCAACGCCGCGGACAATTGCCGAGTTACCTTGTACGGTGATGTTTGCACCCATACGGTTTAGCTCAGGCACATGCATGAAACGGTTTTCGAAAATTGTCTCGGTCACCATGCCTGCGCCTTCCGCGACGGTTAACATGGCCATGAACTGTGCTTGCAGGTCGGTCGGGAAACCCGGATGGGGTTCGGTCATGATGTCGATCGCTTTTAACGGCGTGTTCGGATCGCGGCTAACGATAATGTCTTTTCCGTCCTGATCGATGTCGACACCGGTTTGGGACAAGTGGCCGACGGCGGCGCTTAAATGTTCGATACGCGCGTTCTTTAGTGTTAGAGAGCCACCCGTCATTGCAGCGGCGACCATATATGTTCCTGTTTCTATGCGGTCCGGCAAAATAAAGTGGTGAGCGCCATCGAGTTTGCTCACCCCTTCGATACGTATCGTATCGGTGCCTGCGCCGCGAATCTTTGCACCCATCTTGATCAGGCATGCCGCGAGGTCAACGATTTCAGGTTCGCGGGCTGAGTTTGCGAGGATTGTTTCGCCTTTGGCCAATGTTGCCGCCATCATCAGGTTTTCAGTCGCACCGACGGAGACTTTCGGGAACAGGATTTTCGCACCATGCAGACCTTTCGGGGCAGATGCATTGATGTATCCTTCGTCCAATGTGATTTCTGCGCCCATTTCTTCCAATGCTTTAATATGCATGTCGACGGGGCGTGTGCCGATAGCGCAGCCACCGGGTAAGGATACTTTCGCTTCGCCGAAGCGCGCGAGGAGTGGGCCAAGTACCAGAATAGAGCCACGCATTTTACGGACAATGTCGTATGGCGCGGTCAGAGTATCGATCGGTCCGGCATTGATGGCCATCAAATGGCCTTCACGTTTAATTGCGCATCCCAAATATTCGAGCAGCTCCGTCTGGGAGTTCATGTCGCGCAGAGAGTTTGGCGCGTTTTCGAAATATACGGATTGATCGGAGAGCAGGGCGGCGCACATCATTTTGAGCGCAGCGTTCTTTGCACCGCTGATCGGGATGATACCGTTTAGCGGCTGACCACCTGTTACGATGATTTTATCGAGTGTAGAGGGTGCAACCTGTTTGTCGGTTGCGTCCGAAGTTTCAGGGTTGCTAAAGCCGCGGGAGCGTAACGCCTCGTTGTCCCATATATTTGCCCGATCTGTCTGCGTAGCTGGTTTCACAGGGTGCACTTCCTTTAAAAAACAAAAACTGGGCGATGCCTTCATTGGCATATACCCGCGCGGGAAGAGGGGTTGTGTTGGAAATTTCCAGTGTCACGTGTCCTTCCCAACCGGGTTCAAGGGGGGTGACGTTCACAATCAGACCGCATCTTGCATATGTGCTTTTACCAAGGCAAATCACCAGCACATCTTTGGGGATACGAAAATACTCTACCGTATGCGTTAACACAAAACTGTTGGGCGGAATTATGCAAATATCGGTCTCTCTGTCAACAAAACTCTGCGATGAGAACTCCTTTGGATCCACAATCGCGTTGTCGACATTGGTGAAGATTTTAAAATCGGGCGCGCAGCGCGCGTCATAACCGTATGATGAAAGACCGAAGGAGATGTTCCCTTCGCGTTTTTGCTTTTCAACGAACGGCTCGATCATGCCCTGGTTAGTGGCCAGATCGCGAATCTGGTGATCGGCGAGGATGCCGGGGAGCATCGCCATATCTTCAAATTTTTGCGGTGTTTGTTCGTCGTCTTTGTTTTTAAGCGCTTCCATTACTCATTATCCTGTTTGTCAGAAGATTTATCCTTATCTTTCGCATCACTTTTTGCCAGTGCTTTGCGCTTTTTTAAATTCTCACGCAAAGCCGCCGCACGCTTGTCGATTTTGTCCTGCTTCTGATTTGATGACATAGACTCAATACTAGGCAAAAAGAAGCGTGACACGCTAGCGATTTTAAGTTAATTTCGCGAGGTTTTGGGGAAAACTCCTATATATGCCGCGGTAGCTCAGTGGTAGAGCGCACCCTTGGTAAGGGTGAGGCCGAGAGTTCAATTCTCTCTCGTGGCACCACTTCCTTTATTTGTAACTATTTCTCGCAAGCAACGAACTATTGATCAGTTTACGCGGGGAAGAAATCATGAAAAGAAGAGACTTTTTAAGGACGGCAGGCGGCGGCGCCCTTGTGTTGGCTGCTTCTAATCCGTTGATGAATCTTGCGATGGCTTCTACAACACGCCAAGAAACCAAAGCGATTGCTTTTGATGCCTTTCCCATTTTTGACCCGCGGCCAATTTTTGGTTTGGTAAAATCAACCTTCCCTGATCACCCCGAGTTCGGTAAAGCGTGGTTTAGTAAAATTTTTGCCTATACTTGGTTGCGTACAAGCGCAGAGCAGTATCTCGATTTTTATAGCATAATTAGTCAGGCGCTTGACTATACAGTTGAGGCGCAGGGCCTGACGATGAGCGTAGGGCAACGGCAAAAGCTGATGGATGTTTGGTTTACCTTGAAGCCATGGCCCGATGTTGTGGCCGCTTTAGACATATTTGAAAAGCAGGGAATACAGCTCGCCTTTTTATCCAACTTTACCGAAGAGATGTTGCGCGCAAATGCACGTAATGGGGGCTTTGAGGATAAGTTTGAGTATTTGAGTACGGACCGTGCAGGTGCTTTCAAACCTGACCCCAAAGCCTATGCATTGGGGGGGCAGCATTTTGGCTTGCCGAAACATAATATTACGTTTTGTGCTTTCGCGGCATGGGATGCTGCGGGCGCCCGTTGGTATGGCTATCCGACTGTGTGGGTAAACAGGTTGAGGCAAAAACCCGAGCGTTTGGATGTTAGTAAAGTCACTGAGGGCACAGATATCAAAGTGCTTACTAATTCAGTCCTTAATTAGGAGTGCCGAAAGGCCTTTTAAATTGCCATAGTATAGTGCTTTTGAGTTTGGCATATTCAAGCGGTTAAAATTTTGCGCGTTGCAGGCGCTCGATTTCTTTTTGCTTGGCTTCGATTTCCTGAACCAGATCATCACGGTCTTTTAAATATTTATATATGCGATCCAGAGAGTTTTCGCGGATGACATATCGCCATGTAACGAAGTTCAAAGCGGCGAGAAAGAGGATATATAGACGCCATGCCGGCCAGAATGCTTCCAATACAACCCAGAGATAGCCGCAAACGGCACAGATAAGAAAAATCCATTTCAGGTCGTTGAGTCCTTTTTTAGCGTCGCTTTCCGGTACTTGGGCGGCCGCTTTTGACCATCTATATGCAATAATCAGATAGCCGCTCATTACACCGAGGCACAGCATGATGACGAGCGCGATGCTCACCATGTCGTTATCCATACAGTGGATGAGCGTGTGGTAGCTGTAATGTTCTCCGCCGGCAAACCAATCAATTACTGTGTTCATTTGTTTTCCTTTGTGTGTAAGCTATCGAAATCTTTACTTGTGATGTGCTAATGTAACCTAAAGTCGTAATCGGAACATTCTTTATTTCTCGAAAAGGTCTTTGCTGTGAATATCGTCAAGTACGCTTTTGAATCGATGTGGATGTGGTTCGTGCTTCTGGCCATGGCTATCGGTACTGTGTCGTTTGCGTATAGCACGGATGCAGCAAATAAAGAGGCGTTGCAGCAGATTTTTCAAAGTCGGCAAGACAAAATCATTCAGGAAATTGAACATGCTGTTGTGAATTATGAACGCTTGTTAAGGGGCGGGCACGGATTGTTTTTGGCCTCTAATCAGGTGGATCGTGATGAATGGCAAGCGTATGCACAAGCCCTGCATCTGGAAGAGGCTTTTCCGGGGATTAGAGCGTTTGCCTATACACGCTTTTTGCCGCAGTCCGAGTTGGAGGAGTATCAACGCAAAATTGTTGAAGAGGGGTTTGAGCATTTTAAAGTCTACCCGAGCGGCGAGCGGGAGTATTATGCACCTGCTACGTATCTGGAACCTTTTAATGAGGTGAATGAAAAAGTGCTCGGTTACGATATGTGGTCTGAGGAGTTTCGCCAACGCGCAATGACCGCAGCAGCGGAAAAAAATCAGGCTGTTATTTCGAGCCGTGTAACGCTGGTAGAGGATCGTGAAAACAATTCGACCGAAGCCGGCTTTTTGATGTTTTTTCCGGTTTATAAAACGCAGCAATCAGAAGACCGTTCTTTAGAAAATCTGGATGGGTTTGTTTACGGACTTTTTCGTGTTAGCGACCTTTTAACACCGGTGTTGCAAAATTTTTCCGATGTTCGTGTCGAGGTTTTTGATGGTGAGCGCGTCATCGAATCTCAGCGAATGTTTGTCAGCGATAAGGGTTACGATCGTACGGTGTCGAATGGTTTACAGTCGGTGCATACGATTACTCTGAATAACCATACTTGGACTTTTCGCTTTACGGCGTTGCCGGGGTTCGTGTCCGGTGTGGATGAATACCGTCCTGTGATTGTTGTTGTCGTGGGGTTTGTAATTTGTCTGCTGGCATTTGCAGCGTTGTTGTCAATGCGCAGTTCTAAGCGTTTTGCGGAGGTGGTTGCTGCTGAGCGAACATCTGATCTTGTGCAAAGTGAGGAACAGTTCAGAAGTGCGATGGTGAGTTCGCCTGTAGGCATGGCGTTGGTTTCGACAGATGGTGGGTGGTTGAAAGTCAATAAAGCGCTCTGTGAGATGATCGGGTACAGCGAAAAGGAATTGCTGCAGACAGATTTTCAAACATTGACGCATGCGGATGATCTTGATGCGGATATCGAACAGTTAAAGCAGACACTGGCGGGTGAGATATCTTCTTACTCTATGGAGAAGCGCTATATTCGCAAAGACGGCGAGATTATCTGGGGTTTGCTGAGTGTTAGTCTTTTGAGGGACGAGCACGGAAATCCGCGGCATTTTGTTTCCCAGATACTGGATATTACCGACATTAAAAAATCTACGCAGGAGCTGAAAGAAGCCAATGCGGAGTTAGAGGAGTTTACTTATCGTACCTCGCATGACTTGCGATCTCCGATAATGTCTGCGCTGGGTTTGTTGCAGCATACTCAAGGGTCTTTAAAGGATGAGGATTTAGCGACGGCTAAGACAAGTGTTGATTTGGCGCATGCGTCTTTGTTGAAGCTTGAAGCTTTGTTGCAGGACATTCTTGAGCTGGGTCGTATGAAGAATGTTGATGAAGAAAAGCAAAATGTCGACCTCAATGTTATTGTCGATGATGCGCTTGAAAAATTTGCGCATATGGACGGTTTCGAACGTTTGGATGTGCGCGTGGATATGCAGCACAAAGGCGATGTTTTTTCAAAAAGAACCCGGGTTTTGATGATCGTCGAAAACCTGATCTCCAATGCTATTAAGTATCAGGATGCTGATAAAGACGCGCCGTTTGTGAAGGTCAGCAGCACGGATGAAAAAGGATTTGTCGTCGTTACCGTAGAAGATAACGGGTTAGGGATACCGGAAGACCACCGTGAGTATATGTTTATGATGTTTAAGCGTTTTCACCCAAGAACATCTTTTGGTTCCGGCCTGGGATTGTATATGATGAAGAAAAGCGCTGACATTATCGGTGCCGAAATTAAGTATTCGGATACCGGTAACGGTTCTCGATTTGAGTTGTTTATACCCCAACAAAGCTAAGCTGCATTTGAGGAAGGATGTAACCATGAAAATACGTACTGCAATGATTGTCGATGATAGTGATAGTGATCAGTTTTTGGCGCGCGCGCGTTTGCTGCAATTTGATCCTGAGATGGAGATTGTTCAGGCTTATGATGGTCAAGAGGCGCTTGAAAAATTAGAGGACCCCGATGTGAATCCAGATGTGATTTTGTTGGATATTAATATGCCGCGTATGAATGGTTTGGAGTTTTTGGAACAATATAGTCAGCGTGAAAATCAAACGACGGTGGTGGCGATGCTGACATCTTCCGACCAGCCGAGTGATAAAGAGACTGCGCTATCTTATAGCTGTGTTAAGGATTACTTTCTCAAATTATTTGATGAGAACGATTGGGAAGCGCTGACCGGCTTATAGTTAGTTTTTTATTTCTGTCAGCGTGTCTGCATGCGTGTTCAGGATGCCCAAGGTGGC
>CAZLTT010000047.1:0-16146 GCA_964562515.1 uncultured Micavibrio sp. | reverse complement strand
GCGCATACACAACCCGCAGCCGGTGACCCTTCCGATTCACCAAGAATAGTTTCGGCAAAATATAAGCCTGTATCAGTCAGCGCAACCAAACCGTGGTCCATACAGATCGGTGCTTTTAAAAGCCGCGCGGCATCTGACCGTGCCATTCGCATGGTGCTTGACGGTTTGCCGCCGCCATATGACCGTGCCCAGCCTGTAGTGGCGCCATTAAAAACAACAGACGGATGGCTGTTTCGGGGCCGCCTTACAGGGTACACAAAAGACGAGGCTTTATCTGTCTGCAACATGGTGCGTGACTGCTTGCCCGTCGCGCCGCAAAACTAATAAGCCATGCCCGCGATTACAAATTCCG
Organism: uncultured Micavibrio sp.; assembly: GCA_964562515.1. GTDB lineage: Bacteria > Pseudomonadota > Alphaproteobacteria > Micavibrionales > Micavibrionaceae > TMED27. The sequence goes on along the minus strand of CAZLTT010000047.1, from coordinate 15,794 downwards.
CGCACACACAATCCGGCAATGTCCTGTTTATGATTCTGATTGCGATCGTGTTGATCGGCGCATTAACCGCGGCCGTGCAGTTTACCAACCGTTCGGAAGGCACAAGCATTGACCGTGAAGATGTCATCATCAAAGCCTCTGAAGTGCAGCGCTACGCTTCAGAACTCGAGCGCGCCGTTAATTACATCATGGAAAACGGACTGAGCGAAAGCGCGTTACGCTTCGCACATCCTGACGCTCCGACCGAATATGGAGATCTTACTGCCGACACAGACACGCGTGACCAAGTTTTTGCACAAGATGGCGGCGGCGCGCTATATCGTGATCCGCCCGAGGGCATTAATGACGGCAGCAATTGGGAGTTTTACGGCGGCACACATATTCCGAGCATGGGAACAGGGCGTGCCGAACTGGTCGCAGTACTCCCGAATGTGACACAAGAATTTTGTGACCGTATTAATGTTCTGAATAATCAAACACTGGACCCCGAAGATAATGGCACAGGACTAGCGAACGGTAACTCGTCGTCCGATAGTGCGGGGGAGTGCGTAGATTTAGGCGATAACGGACGCTTCATCGGGCAATTTCATAATTCACCAAACACCATGGAAGATGCGACATTCGAGCAAGATACGGCCTATTCGCCGAGCGTTCCCTACCCTGCTCCGCAGGCATGCGTGCAATGCCGCGAGGGCGGTAACAATCATTTCTACCATGTTTTGATGACCCGATAGGGCGGGCTGATACCGCTCTTTACTCTTCGGTAACCCGCATGATTTTGGGTTTTGGCTTCGCGCTTTCGCGAACATCTTTACCGCTAATTTCCATGATGTAATCGAAATTAGCGACGACACGCTGCGCTTTCAAATCAACAATCCGCAGGCTGACATCCATTTCACGCCCTTTACGTGTCGTACTGCCCGATAAAATGAAATCAGGCTTTTCATTGGTTGTCAGGGTTGGTTGCATCGCGCGGGTATCATCTGATCCTGCGACTTTCGACAAATCCAGACGATAGCCAAGCTGTGATAATCTTACACCGATCTGTTCCGGGATACGGCGGTTGATGTCCGGTGAAGCGAGTGGCTGAACCGTATCGGCAAGTGGTTCGACAATGATCAGGTCTTTACGGCGATCTACAAACGCATCTGCTTGCTGAATCAGGTAATCCGCCGCGGCATAGCTCTTTTCAATCAGCAGGCTGTCATCCTGTTCAAACAGGCCGGTATTACTGGCTCCGATATATGCGCCGCCCAATAGAGCGGGACCACAAGCGGCCAACGTACCCGTAGCCGCCAAAATTGCGACAGTCGAATAAAAGCGCAGAGACGATTTAATCGTTGAGGCCATCATCAGGACTTTCAGCGAAATCTAATGGTTCGCGCTCACCCGGCACGGTTGTTTTCGGGCGTGCATATGGCTTATCGTAACCCGCGGGCGTGAAACCATGTAAAGGAATGTCATATACATTTGACACGCGCGCAGATAACTCGTCGCCAACAGGCGTTCCGAGAACAAGCTCCAGAGTTTTTTCCTCGGGCGAGAAACGATTGTCCTCATTATAATGCGCGATGTCGTCATTGTATAAATCCTGATACGGAACATCTTCGCCGTATTCCGGATCATATGCGGAATAGAAAAGCGGCATAGTGTCTTCGCCCGGATGTTCACTCACACTATATCCTGCATCGATCAATTCTTGACCCAATGTGTAGGCAAACGTGCCTTGGAATGCACTAGGCTCAAGGTCAGTGTGCAGAGATACTGGTCTATCAGGACGGATACCATGTGCTTCAGCGCGCAAGACCAGATCCCGGATAGCAACGCGCCAGGCCTTCATAACACTTGCATGTTTTTCAGCTGAATATTCGTAGCCAATCGACGTGTTCGCCTTTCCTGAAGGCGAGTTGTACTTATTCCCGTGATACGCGTAGCCGGACGGCATAAATGTAGGATCCCAAACAGGCTTACAAGCTGCCACGGCAACAACACAACTGGACAATAACAAAATACGACGCATGGAAATCCTCTTCGGAAGAAAGGTGGTGTAAAGAATTCTGAAGATAAACGGCCGCATGCCGATATCTGATAGTTAATATACCAATTCCAAAAAGGGGCGTATAGGGGTTTTAAGTTCCGGCAGATAGGCCGAAGGAAGAATTAAGAAGAGAGAAGCGCTTTCGACCGACCCGATTGCGAGAGCCACGTTAGAATTTTACCGTCATCACAGGACTGTCTGCACTTCAAATCCCCGTCCATAACAGCTTTTTGAACACGCTTCGGGCCATAGCGTTTCACCAAATCTTCGAAATATTGAGCCGCGTTTTCAGAGCCGAAATATATTTCCAGTGTTAAAAAGTCCGAGAGCATATATACCTCCTTATAAAAATTATCGTTGTTAATGATAATCATTCTCATTTAAAAATCGGATTTTTGCAATATCGTCGTTCAAGTTAGTCACAAAATTTTTAATTCCCCTGCTGAAGGTTATTAGCGCTTTGCTAATAATTTTACGGCATACTATTATATGAGAACATAGGATATGTGCGACTTGTAGAAGGATTCTGCATGGCAGGTATAACCGCAAACATACTCACACCGTCGCTTTCGCGGCAGGTGACAGCGTTGCAGTCTACTGCGCGAACCCTTGATAACATCCAATTGCAACTGGCCTCCGGATTCCGCGTAAATAGCGCAATCGACGATCCTCAAAACTTTTTTGCGTCCTTTTCCCTTAACAATCGTGCAGCCGATTTAACCCGCTTATTGGACGGAATCGGGCAAAATATACGCACAATTCAGCTGGCCAATGAAGGATTGGAGGCCAGTGCGCGCATCATCGATCAGGCCGAAGCCTATGTAACCACGATCCGTGAGCGGTTTCAGGCCGGAAATCCGCCGGAGATCATCAATGAACAGCAGACAACGCTTAATCAACAGATCAACACGATTCTAACCGCCGATCCGACAGCCGTTGATTTAGGTGGGGGTTTGATTGTGCAAACATTTAACACTGTTGGCACAACCACCTTTACCGCGCTCGAAGGGGTAACGGATGTTGAATATCTTATTGTCGGTGGCGGTGGCGGTGGTGGCTCTAGTACGACCTTCAGCACGGCAGGATCGGGCGGCGGCGGCGCTGGCGGCGTCATAACCGGAACGCTCAATGTGACGGCGGGTCAATCGCTAGATGTTGTTGTCGGTGCAGGTGGCACAGCAGGCCCGGCCGGTAACAATTCAGGTACAAATGGTGGAAATTCTAGTTTTGCAGCCAATGCCGGCAGCGGACTGGTTGCGTTAGGCGGCGGTGCCGGGATCGGCGGCAACGGTAACGGCAGCGCAGGCGGCTCCGGTGGCGGGGGGCGCGGCGGCGGCCCCGGCGCGGGCTTACAGCCCGGCACACCGCAGGGAGGGCTCGGGAACGCGGGTGGCTCCGGCCCTTCTCCCGGCGGTCATGGCGGCGGCGGCGGTGGCGGCGCAACATCCGCAGGTGGAGGAAATTCAGCCGTAAGCGGCGGCTCGGGTGGTAACGGTTTTGATTCTATGATCACTGGTGCATCCTTCTTAGTCGGCGGCGGCGGCGGTGGCGGTGGTGCTAACAATGATGCGTTTGGTGTCGGCGGCTCCGGCGGCGGCGGTAACGGTGCCAATGACAGTAACGCCGCAACAGCAGGTGTCGACGGCACGGGCGGCGGTGGTGGTGGTGGTAACAATAACCGTCTGGGCGCAAATGGCGGTTCGGGTACGGTGATCTTGCGCTATCAGCTCAATCCGGGTGGCCGCAACACCACCGCAGAAGCCGAAGAATATGCCCGCATTCTTGAACAGCTTAATCAAATTGCAGAAGACGCAAATTACCGCGGTATCAACCTGCTCGGCTCAGAAGACTTACGAACAGACTTTAATGAGGACCGCTCCAACTTCCTGATCACAGAAGGCATTGATGCAACGCGCGATGGACTGGGCTTAGCGCTTGCTGACTTTTTATCCCTAGAGGAAGTCGATAATACGCTGGCCGAGTTACGCGAAGCCAGAAGACTGGTGCGGGAATTCGGCTCAACATTGGCGGGCGATTTAAACATTATTACAACCCGCGAAACCTTTACTCGGGAGACCATCAATACGCTGGAAAACGGTGCAGATGATCTTGTGGTCGCAGATCAAAACAAGATTGGCGCAGATTTTCTAGCGCTACAAACCCGACAACAGCTTCAGTTTTCTGTACTGGCTTTAAGCACGCGGAATGATTCCGCCGTTATCGATCTGGTCAGATCAAGCCGCTAGATTAAGCGGCCTCATCACGCATTTTTGCAATGGAATTGGTTGTGGAGTGCCCGTCATAGACAGGCATGATATTCACTTCGCCGCCATAGGCTTTGACGGTTGGCGTTTCGGGGATCTGGTCCTCCGTATAATCACCGCCCTTAAAATACACATCGGGTTTCAGCAATTCGAGCAGCGCGTTCGCCGTGTTATCATCGCCCTCCTCCCGTGCGCCGAACATGACAACCATGTCGACCGAGCCCAGTGCCGCCAATACGGCTGCGCGGGATTGTTCATCATGGACCGGGCGTTCCGGCCCTTTTAAAATGCGTACGGCGCTGTCGGTATTCATACCCAGAACAAGACGGTCACAATGGTCGCGCGTATTATTCAGATACGATACGTGCCCATAATGAAGGATGTCGAAACAGCCATTTGTAAAGCCAACTTTCAGGCCGCGTGCTTTCCATCTGCGGATGATTTCCGCCGCTTCGCTCCATGCTTGATCATCATGTCCGAAGATATCGCCTTTGCGCGTACGGTCGGCACGGTCTTCGGATGTTTGTGTTTTAACCTGCGTCAGCGCATCGCCCTGATCGCTGTCCAATGCATCGGCCAGTTCCTGAGCGCGAATTGGCGCGGTCCCGACCTTGGTAACGACAATACTGCCCGCAATGTTGGCAAGCGATGCTGCCTCGACTAACGAACCACCAGCAGCCATAGCCGCCGCGATCGTTGCGATGACGGTATCGCCGGCGCCCGAAACATCGAACACTTCAATATCAATTGTGCGCAAATGTGTTGGCCCCTGATCTTTTTGAATAACGCTCATGCCATCGGCGGAGCGCGTCGCAATCACGGACTGAATACCGCATTCATTGATGATTTGCTTGGCAGCCGCCTCGACTTCTTCGTCGCTGCCTGTCGGATGTCCTTTAGTTGCATCCGACAATTCTTTCTTGTTCGGCGTAACGGCCGTAACACCTTTATAGATCGAAAAGTCCTGTCCTTTCGGATCAACAATAACCGGAATAGCGGCCGCATTCGCCGCATCGATCAGAGCCTTTAAAATATCAGAGCCGAGCAATCCTTTACCGTAGTCGGAAATAATTACAGCTTTTACATCGCTGATCGCATCATTAATCGCCGCCTTTACCTGCTCGGCAATTTCAGAGTTGAGCGATGATTTTTGCTCGTAATCGGTGCGCAAAAGCTGCTGATGCCCTGCGAGGAAGCGGCTTTTAACCGTTGTCGGGCGGCTCGAATCCATGATGATGTGCTGATCGGAAAAACCGAGCTTGGCGATTGCTTCTTTAACCTGATCGCCTTCATCATCATCGCCCGTAACCGCGACGATTTTGGCGGGAACGTTGAGCCCGGCAAGGTTCGCAAGCGCATTACCCGCGCCGCCGAGCATCTGCTCTTCATTCTTTACAGCCAGAACCGGAACGGGGCTTTCGGGAGAAATCCTGTCAACGCGGCCATATACAAAGCGGTCCAACATTATATCGCCAACCACCAATACAGGCGCAGATTTCATGTCTGTCAGGATTTTTTGCAAATTTTTCATATTCTTATCACTTTTTCGGCGTTTTTTGGGCCGAGTTATTAACAAGTCGTTGTTTTATGCCTGTTTGTTAGGAATTCGTCAATCTTTTGCAGACTATAATAATAGTGCGAAAACATAGAAAAACCGCGGCTTTTGAATAAAATTTTAAATAAAACAGACTGCGGACAGGGACATTAAGAGTTAAAGATTAAGGGGATTACGAACATGCAAAAGAGGGGCATCTTCACAAAAATTAAAAATGTGCTCGAGCGCAACAAGGTCGGTGAGCTTTTGGTTGCCAAAGGTCTTATTTCTACATCTGACCTGCGTAATGCATTGCGCGAGCAAAAAGAAACACAAACACCTCTCGGACAAGTTTTTGTCAGAAACGCTGTGATCTCACAACGTCAATTGCGCTTCCTGCTTTGGAAACAAAGTGCGCTGAGAACTCTGGCCGCGGCCGCCATGCTGTTTGTTTCGATTACAGCATCCGAACGTAAAGCCAAGGCCGATATCATTCAGGACGTTCCCTCACAAATTACATTGGTGAGCGCAAGCGCACATTTCGCGAAAGTTAGCCAATATCCTGCACTTTACGGTACGCAGGAAAAACGTTCCCGCGACCTTAAGGCATTTACAAAATGGACAAAGATGTTCGACAAGTTCGAACGTCAACTCAAGAATGATGCATCGGCACGTACGGTTCGTGAGTGGCAAGAAAATTTACGTGACATGCAGGGCCTGTCGATCAAGGCTATGGCCGATCGCGTGAACACTTTGGTCAACAAAAAGCGTTATATTCTGGATTCCAAAAACTGGGGTCAGTCCGATTACTGGGCGACACCTGTAGAATTTCTGCAACGTGGCGGCGACTGCGAAGATTTTGCGATCATGAAATATACAGCTCTGCGCACTTTAGGCGTTCCTGAGGAGCGTATGCGTCTGGCAATCGTTCAGGATTTGAAAAAGAATATCCCGCACGCCGTTCTGGTCGTTTACACGGAAGAAGGCGCATATATTCTGGATAACCAGAACAAGCGTCTGGTCGATGCGGAGCGTGGTTCGCGTTACCGTCCGATCTATTCGATCAACCGTCAGGCATGGTGGCTGCATACTGCACCGACCAAAACGATTCTGGCGAGCGCTGAATAATCATATACGAACTTAATCATTCAACTTCGGCGATTCTCAAAATATTTGTGCTGCCTGAAACGGCGAACGGTACGCCCGCAGTCATGATGAAGCGGTCGCCTTTTTCCGCATAGCCCAAATCATGGGCAAGCTCCGCCGCATGTTGTGCGGGGCCTGTGAAATCTTCCACCGTTTCGGGTGTGTGAATCGGGTTCACCCCGTAAACAAGTGACAGTTTTCTGGCGACGCCCTCCTCCGGTGTCATGCACAGAATCGGCACGTCGGGTCTTTGGCGCGCCATGCGTAAGGCGGTTGAGCCCGACATGGTATAGGTCACAATCGCGACCGCATCGACATCCTGCGCAACATAAAATGCCGCCGTCGTAATTGCGTCGGACGGATTACCAATTGCATCGGGTCGCGTACCGTCCATCATTTCGGCATATATATCGTCGTCTTCGGTACGGACCAGAATTTTATTCATGATATCGACGCTGCGAACCGGATGTTTCCCTGCCGCCGTTTCCGCCGACAGCATCACCGCATCTGCGCCATCATAAACAGCCGTCGCGACATCAGACGCTTCGGCGCGGGTCGGGCGGGAGCTTTCGATCATCGATTCCAACATCTGCGTTGCGACCACAACAGGCTTACCGGCTTCGCGCACTTTGCGTACAACGCGTTTTTGCGTGGAGGGGACATCCTCGGGCGGGATTTCCACACCCAGATCGCCCCGCGCCAACATAACGCCATCGGCCAGAGCCACAATTGCATCGAGATTTTCGAGCGCGGCCGGTTTTTCGAGCTTCACCATCAATGCGGCGCGGCCTTTTATAAGGTCCTTGGCTTCCTGCACATCTTGCGCCGTTTGGACGAAGCTTTGTGCGATCCAATCGACGCCGATCTCCAATGCGGATTCCAGATCTTTTTTATCCTTATCGGTAAGAGCGGGAATCGGCAGAAAGGTCTCGGGGACATTAAACCCCTTCTTATCGGACAGTTTTCCGCCCGCGCGGATTTCGGCCACGAAATAATCGTCACCTATCTCCCGAACGCGGCAGCGCACCTTGCCGTCATCGATAAAAAACAGCCCGTCCTTTTCCAACGCACCAAAGATTTCAGGATGCGGCATATATATACGTGTCTCATCACCGGGTGTCGGATCGGAATCAAAACGAATCTTCTGGCCGCGCTTTGCGTCAATCGCGCCATTTTTAAATGTACCGATTCTCAGTTTCGGCCCCTGCATATCTGCGAGGATGCCGATAGGACGGTTAAATTCAGCCTCTATTTCACGAATAATGGCGGCCACAGCGGCGTGGTCGTCTTTGGTGCCATGGCTGAAATTCAAACGAAAGACATCCACTCCGGTTTGAAACAATTCAAGAATCGTTTTTTTATCATTCGATGCCGGCCCGAGCGTGGCAAGAATTTTGGTTTGGCGATTACGCCGTAAGCATTTGGTCATAAAGGATTTTGATCGTTTGTAAGAATTAATTCGTACAAGAATCATAACACATATTTGACAGATCACCACAAAAGAACATAAAGTGAACATATTCAGCCTGTGTTGTGGATAGTGCCCCAAACTTCTTGGGGATAGAGAAAATTTTTATTTTCTTTTGTGCTTGAACTACGCCTTTTTGAACTTTTTTTTGGGGGATAATGCGCGGGATAGAGCTGTTAATTTACTGAAAAACAATGATTTTTTTAAAAACGAACAGAGATAAAGGATGTTATTCCTATTGCCGCATACCACGAGATGTAGTAGTTTATTTTTTACCAAACGCTACAGATTGTGTTCCCGCACACTGTTCGCATCCCAAAAATCAAATTCACTTAAGCTCACCCTTAAGCGGATACAAAAATAAGAATAGGAGTTACGCTCATGTTTGACGTTGCGCAAATGGAGAGGGGCAACCGCGTCCAGATTGACCGCTCTCGAGATGAAAACCTGACCACTTTCGGTAAAGCGACATTAACGGATCGCTATTTAATGCCCGAGGAACAATATCAGGACCTTTTTGCGCGTGTCGGTATGTATTACGGCGATGACAGCGAGCACGCTCAACGTATTTACGACTATATTTCCAAACTCTGGTTTATGCCTTCGACACCTGTATTGTCCAATGGTGGTACAAATCGCGGTCTGCCGATCTCATGCTTCCTTAATGAGACAAACGACTCTCTGGAAGACATCGTTTCCTTATGGAATGAAAATGTATGGTTGGCCTCTCTGGGCGGAGGTATCGGCTCTTATTGGGGTAATGTGCGCTCTATTGGTGAGAAAGTGGGACGCAACGGTAAAACAAGCGGGATCGTACCATTTATTCGCGTGATGGACTCGCTGACACTGGCGATCTCCCAAGGCTCCTTACGTCGTGGCTCTGCTGCGATCTATCTGCCGATCTGGCACCCAGAAATTGAAGAATTTATTGAAATCCGCCGTCCGACTGGTGGTGACCCGAACCGTAAAGCGCTGAACCTGCACCACGGTGTTCTGGTCAATAACGCCTTTATGTTGGCGGTTGAGAATAACGAAGACTTCGCATTGAAGTCCCCTAAAGACAATTCCGTGATTGATAAAGTCAATGCGCGCGATCTGTGGATTCGCTTGCTGACAGCTCGTGTTGAAACAGGCGAGCCATATATTGTCTATATCGACCACGTGAACGACCAGATTCCGGCACACCACAAAATGGCGGGTCTGAACGTTAAGATGTCTAACCTGTGTTCAGAGATCACATTGCCGACAGGTAAAGACCATATGGGTCAGGACCGAACGGCGGTTTGTTGTCTGTCCTCGCTCAATCTCGAGAAGTTTGATGAATGGCAAGACCATCCGACCTTTATCGAAGATATCATGCGATTCCTTGATAACGTGCTTTCCGACTTTATTGCCAAAGCTCCTGATTCTATGAAACGTGCGAAATACGCAGCGATGCGTGAGCGTTCTGTTGGTTTGGGTGTGATGGGTTTCCATGGCTTCCTACAGTCGAAGATGATCCCGATGGAATCTGTGATGGCGAAGGTCTGGAACCGCAAAATGTTCCAACATATCCGCCGTCAGGCCGACGATGCGTCCGTTAAGCTTGCTGAAGAGCGCGGTGCATGCCCGGATGCTGCTGATTACGGCATTATGGAGCGCTTCTCCAACAAGATGGCGATTGCACCGACAGCCTCTATCTCCATTATCTGCGGTGGTGCTTCACCAGGTATTGAGCCTAACGCGGCAAATGCCTACACGCACAAAACACTCTCCGGTTCTTTCCCCGTTAAGAACCGTTACCTGACCGCCATTCTGGAAGAGAAAGGTATGAACACCGAAGATATCTGGAGTTCTATCTTCACAAATGAAGGTTCTGTACAACATCTCGACTTCCTGTCACAGGATGAGAAAGATGTGTTCAAGACCGCATTCGAAATCGACCAACGTTGGTTGGTAGAACATGCCGGTGACCGTGCCGAATATATCTGTCAGGCACAATCCCTGAATGTGTTCTTGCCGGCGAATGTTCATAAAGCCGACCTGCACGCCCTGCACTGGGAAGCATGGAAGAAAGGCGTGAAAAGCTTGTATTACTGCCGTTCGAAATCCATTCAGCGCGCGGAAAGCGACGCATCATGGAAGCGTTCGAAAGAAGGCGAAGATAAAAGCGACGAAACAAGCGGCGGCGAACAGGAAGGCATGTACGAAGAATGCCTCGCCTGTCAGTAATTCAACCGCATTAAATCTCCTGCGTAACCGCAAAAAAAGGCCTGATATATTCAGGCCTTTTCTTTATACTCTCTATACACAAATCTCGAAAAATGGAGTAAACTCAAAATCATGGGCGCTATTCTCGGTATCATATTCGCTGTACTTATTCTCTTCGTCTTTTTGATCTATCCGATCATTCTGTTCTTCAAGTGTCTGTTCGATAAGGCCGTTGACGGAACAACGAAGCTGATCGTGTTTATCTCCAGCCTGTTTTTCTTTCCGATACCGAGTTTTTGCTATGGCGCATTCATTAAGAACAGTGTCTTGAGCAAAATTCTGTTGGCGTTCTATGTCATACTGATTGCGGTTATCGTTATCTTCTTCCTGTTCTTCGGTGGCGCGGCGATGTTCGCGACGGTAATGTCCGGCGGGGAATTCGATCTTGAGGGCGCCGTGACACAGTTAGAGCAAGGTGAAATCCCGCAAGAGCTCCAAGGCACGGATGAAACCAATATTCAGGATTCATACAAAGGCTATAACACTTACAGCACAGATGAGGTTAATGTCTTTGAATCCAGTGGAAGTGACGAAGAGGTTCCGGCGGACTCTCCGGAAAAAACACCTGCGACAAATTCAGCGCAGCCTTAATAACCGATTACATTGTGACAATAAAAAACCCGCTCTTGTCAGCGGGTTTTTGCTTTTATGCGAATGCTTCCGCGTTAAGTGCGGGATGATTGTGGCCATCCGCAGAATCAGTGGGGGCTGTTTCCACAAGCTGCAAACGTGTTTTTCCCAAAGAAACACTGCGGTGGTCGACAAGGCTTGCCTGACGGTTCTCACTAATGGCTTCGACAGCGGCTTTCATACGTGAGGCCAATGTTGTGTTATCGGCCGCAGCGTCGTCTACACCGATTTTTGCGATATAGCGGATACCCGGGCTTTCCAGATCAGCATCCGAAACATGTCGCGTATAGCCAACATGGCGCTCGTGATCTTCGCCTTCAATGCGGTATTTCACCGGATAGGCCGGCTCGGTAACATGCATTTGATTGCCGAATTCGCTTTGCAACGCGCCCTGAAGTGTTTCCAAATCGTCTGCGGAATAGGCCCAAAGTGTAACTGTTTTACTCATAAAACCTCGTTTATCTATTTATGGTTATCGGTTTGAAACTCTGCGCGTGCTTGCGCAAAATTTCAGCGTTGTTAGCACAGGCGGCTTTACGAGGTCAAGCTAATGGTTAAAATATTAAGAATTGAAATGTTCCGCGCATTCATTTCTGGTTGGGTCACCCGGCGGATCAAAGGTGACGTGAATGCGGCCATATTCGTTACCTGAATCATCCATGGCGATGAAATTGCTCCATGAATAGACGTTCTGGCGCATAAAGTTTTCGTGAATATGGATATGGACTTCCGTGTTCTTCGGGTAGTCAATGAATTGCCGTGTATTGCGCGGGTTTTCCATGCGGATCTTCGTTACACGCGGGTCGGGATGGGTAAAGAACCCGTTGAGCGGATAGCACGGCATAAAGCGCGTATCCTCAACAACATAGACGCCGCTGATTTCCAACGTCAGACCGTTGGCATTGTTGGCGGCCCATGCCAACAGCGGAGTCAAAAACGGGCATGCGGCAAATAGCGCCACAATCATTATGTAGTAAGCGCGTCTTTGCATGTGTTGTCCTCTTTCGGATCGGGGGCCCAGAAAATCATACGGATACGGCCATATTCAACGCCGTAATCATCTTCGGCGACAAAATCGCTATAGGGGTTATCGCCGCGCTTCATCTGATCTTCATGAAACTCGATATGCACCTTTTTATTGACCGGATACATGAAAAACTTTGTCGGATCATACGGGTATTCCATGCGCACACGCGTTACGCGTGAATCTGGGTGATAAAACTCCCCCGTGATCGGGTAACAAGGCGTGAAATTATAATCTTCGGTGGTTGCAACGCCGCTAATAATCACCGTGTATTTTTCAACGGCGGCATAGACGGCGGATGCACCCATAATGGCTATTACGACAGCAAATAAAGAGGCTCTTGCGATCTTTGTTTTTCTATTGGTCATTTGTATCTGGATTTAAGCTTTAAAAACGGTCTCTCCACCACATGATACTGCAGGGCTGCTGAACAAATGCTTAAGGTGATATAGAACGCGACAAATATACCGAACCCTGCGTAAGCGCTCACATTCAGCGATGCCGTCCAGTTTTGCGTCATTACGAATGCCAAAGGGAATAACGGCCAATGCAGCAAATAAAGGCTGTACGAGATGCGGGCAAAGAAATCGCCGCCCGTATTTTCGAGGATACGGGTTCGCTCTCCCATCACTACGCCATAGACAAGGCCCGCAAAAATCAAGGCAATGACCGTTGGCTGAAACAACACGTCATACATCCCGATATCGGCGAGCATATCGTGGGACACCAACAGCAGGAGCAGAGCAAGCGCGCTGCCTTTGAACATCAAAGCGGGCGGAAGCGGGCGCCACCCTTTCTTTTCACATTGGGCGATTAATACGCCGAGGAATAAAGGTTCGAGGCAGCAATGAAACGGCGCACGCACGGTGCGGAAAAATTCTTCGTAATTTTCAACTCCGCCCGCCGCTTCGAAACTCAGCCACCGTAACAATGGTGAAGCCACAATGGCTGCTATAAACAGCGCCGTTTTAGACTGATCTTTTTTCAAGAAAGGCAAAGCCAGGAATATGAATGGTATGAGGAAGTAGAATTTTTCCTCCACGCCCAATGACCAGAATACGGTGTTGATATCGGGGGTGAAATAATCCTGAAGAAACAGCATGTGGTAAAGAACCCGCCACCCAAGATTGTCAGACTCCAACGGATAAAAGGGGAAAAAACCGAGTACGATCAAAAACAGGACGACGTAATATGCCGGTACAATCCGCAAGACACGCTTCATGGCATAAATTTTAAGCGGCGGCATAGAACGGCCATCTGTAAAATACGGACGCGCGATCAAGAAACCCGACAAGACAAAGAAGAGATCAACGCCGATCCATCCATTGACGAATAACGGCTTGATCCAGTCCAGTGCCGACAAAGTGCCAGGTTCAACCTGTTGAAAATAGAGATGGAAAGTATGGCGGAAGAGCACCAACAAGACGGCGAGAGCACGCAAGCCATTTAAACCCCGAATATGCCCGGATGGCTCTATTCGACTTTCATGACTTTCCTGTTCTTTTTGTTGCGCGCTTTCCAAATGATGCTATCGACAATGTAGTGATGAAAATTGATGGTCTGATACATGACGACGGTTAACGTCATCAATAAAATGATCTCACCATTTGTGACGAAGGACAAGGCTAGCTGCAAGTTCTTGTAGAACAAGGTTGTCAGGATCAGACAAAAACAGAAATACAGAATCGTGCGCGCCGGTGTTTTCTGGCTGATCCATGCGATCACGCTTTTGCCGTGTTCTTCGATGTTGCGAAAGCGGTTGGTGTTATACAGCCAGACAAAGAGGATGTATTGGGCGTTGTGCCAGATATTCGCGACGAGCCAACCGTGGTTAAGTTCCGATATAGCGACATAGCCGATAAAGAAAATCGCGAAATGTGAAGCTTCGAACGCTGTCAGGCCGATGCTTAAGGTCCCTTGCTGATAATGCTGATAGCGTTGATACGCCCAGTAACCGAGAGCGGCGACAGCCAGAACGCCGAAGCCATGCGCGACCATCATCGGAATTTCAGGCATCCAAACAGGCAGGAACAAAAACTCGTCCCACCCCTGCGCGCAGCGATTAACAATTCCCCATAGCGGGATCGCCCAGAATACGGCTTCATCGAGCTTCGGATTATTGGACGGTTTTATGCCTGCCTTTCTCTTGTAAAAGGCCGCAATGCCCCATGATTGGCGGGTATAATGAAACCATTGCCAGAACAGATAGATTGTTACGATGGTCCATATACCGATCGCCGATGCCAACACGGCAACAGAGGCCAAAACCAAAACCGGTAGCGGATAAATAAGCATCCAATTTTCTTTGCGGTCTTCTTTCGTACCGGCAAGTTTGGTGAATGTTGAAATCACATGGTGATAACCCAACAGCCATACATCAATTAGCATGATCGGTACGAATAGCTCCGGACGGTAGGTCACGATTACGCCCGAGACGACCGCCAAAAGGAACACACCAAAAATCAACAGGCCGTCAAACTTGGCATTGTCGAGCCAACCATATTGAAAACTGGGCTTAAGAATATCTGTGTCAGATGCGCTCATAGGCTTTTTGAAACGTAAGTTTTTACCGTTCCCAGTATAGTACAGGAACGGTTAAGAAAATATGAGTTAAAAAAATTCAAAATTTGTGATCTTCGCCCTTGAAAACCACAATATGTTGTGTTTTTATATCTTTATGGTCACAATATGTGGTCATATTCACTTCTGGGGCGTTTTTCCGACTTATCCCCGTTATTCAACAAAAAAATATGCGAATGACTCGGCAAATCGGGAAAGGGCTCTACACTTAACCTATACGAGAATCACTGTTTACTAAGAGGAGACACATCAATGTGCGCCGTCGCTGCCCATATGGCTGAAGAAGCCAAAAAATCCAACTCACCGCTCATGATCGAGCGTCATGTTTACAAACCATTCCTGTATCCATGGTGTTACGAAGCATGGTTAACGCAGCAGCGTATTCACTGGCTGCCCGAGGAAGTGCCTCTGGCTGAAGATGTGCGTGACTGGAAAAAGAACCTGACGCCATCCGAGAAAAACCTGATGACCCAGATTTTCCGCTTCTTCACACAAAGTGATGTGGAAGTGAATAACTGTTACATGAAGCACTACTCTCAGGTCTTTGGTCCCGTGGAAGTGCAGATGATGCTGGCCGCGTTCTCCAATATCGAGACTGTTCACATTGCTGCTTACTCTCACCTTCTCGACACAATCGGCATGCCGGAAGTCGAATACTCCGCGTTCCTTGAGTACAAGGAAATGAAAGACAAGTTCGATTACATGCAGGATGTATCGATGGAGAACCGCCGCGATGTTGCCAAAACGATGGCGATGTTCGGTGCCTTTACCGAAGGTCTGGCATTGTTCGCGTCATTCGCGATTTTGATGAACTTCCCGCGCTTCAACAAGATGAAGGGTATGGGCCAGATCGTGACATG
>CAZLTT010000046.1:1990-16947 GCA_964562515.1 uncultured Micavibrio sp. | reverse complement strand
ACACATTCACATTGTTCGAGCCGCTTGACCACGGTAAGCCTGACGCCTCCGGCGCACAGGATGTTGTCTGGGCGAAGTTCGGTGTTGATATTGTTGATGCCGACGGTGACCGAGACAGCACAATGATCCAGGTTGATATCCGTGATGCGGCGCCGACTGCGCATGATGATTGCAATGAATTTGAAGTCGAAGTTGTCAATAAAGACTTCAATATTGTTATGGCGCTGGATGTTTCCGGTTCTATGAGCGGTGACAAGATCGCGCTCTTGAAATCATCGGTCAATAACCTGTTGTCTGACTTTAGTGATTACCAATATGGTGAGATCAAAGTTCATCTCGTTCCATTCGCTACCTATGCGGGTGCGGGTGAGACATTTACCGTGACAGATCAAGATGGTTTTGATGCAGCGTTGGCGTACATCAATGGTTTGAGTGCTAACGGCACAACTAACTACGAAGCACCTCTGCAGTCGGCTATTGACTGGTTGAACGGTGCAAGTGCCAATGATCCGATTGCCGGTGCAGACACTTACACATATTTCGTCAGTGACGGTGCTCCTAACCGTTACATGAATGCTAGCGGTCAATTAGCCGCCGGTGATGCAGCGACGGTTATGGGTGAAATCACAGGTTCCGATGGTTCGAATGAGGTTGAAACCTTACAGAACCTGAGTACGGAAGTTATCGGGGTTGGTATCGGTGTTGACGGTGCGACGATTGCGCGTCTTGGCCAGATCGACTCTGACGGTACGGCTCTTGATGTTCAGGATCCAACCGATCTTGAAGCGGCGTTGCAGTCTACGAATCCTGTTAAGGGCTCTACAAGCGGTAACGTTATTACCGGTGAAAATGGTGGTCCTGATGCGGCTGATAAGTCTAGCCCGGATGTGGCCAATACGGTTACGCAGATCCGCTTTGGTGGAACAACTCTGGATGTTCCTGCTGATGGTTCGAATGTTTCCATCGTCGGTCAGTACGGTGAGTTGACGATCAATAATACCGGTGAGTACAGCTACGATCTGTTCGATGGAGCGTACACAAGCGAGACATCTTATGTCTTTACCAAGTTCAATCCTCCGGGATCGGATAATGGCGGCGACATTAAGAAGGTACAGGCGAACTACAACGAAACTACAGAATCTCTGAGCTTCGAAATGGTTATAGACCCTGTATCCGAAGGCTTCACGTTGGCGCTGAATAATGGTCCTAACCCGAAAGGTCATGGCGGTGAGTTGGCATTGATTTACTTTGATGCGAGCGGAACTGACCCTGTTATCACGGTTTACGCCTATAACGGTGCAAATACGCAGACAAGTTACAAAGACGGTTCTGCTGCCGGAGGTACTCAGGCGCCAGATAAGATCTTGAGCTCGCTTACTGATCCGGGTGCGTTTGATATTACGGTTACAACCGATGCAAACGGTAACAAGGTGTTCAGCTTCGAAATGGATGCAAGCTCAATTCAGTCACATGATCCGGCTTATGGCCCGAATGGCGACTGGTCCGGCGTATCCTTTGATGATGCTATCGGTATCTGGCTGCACCCAGTCAAGAATCTGGATACGGATTACAATTCCGACGGGTTCCTGTCTAACTGGACCGGTTCACAAGGTTACTATGACACGTCCAATCAGCATGCTGTTAAGCACACAACAACAGAAGGCAGCACAAGCGATCAGTTCGAATATGTTCTGACTGATGGTGATGGTGACTCCGATGTTGCGACGCTGACATTGAAATCTACGGCTTCTGATTCTTCCGTCTTCACCGGCAGCGATTATGCCGATGTGATTGAAGGTACAGACGAGGGCGATGTGATCATTGGCGGTGCCGGAAATGACGTTCTGTACGGTGGTTCCGGAGCTGATACATTCCTGTATGAATCGATCAATGATGGTGTTGATACGATCAAGGACTTCAATGCTGCCGAAGGTGATCAATTCGATGTAAGCGCATTGATCCAAGGTTTTGACGCCCTGCAAGACAGCATCGATGACTTTGTCTTTACGAATGAAGATAACGGTAATACTGAAGTCTTCGTTGATCAGACAGGTAGTGGTAATGTCGCGAACGCAACGCAAATCGCGGTTCTTGAAGCCGTTACAGGTTTGAGTGCGGAAGATATTGTTGGTGACAACAACGGTCAGACAACCGTCTAATACAATTAATTTTTTGGGGAACCCGGTTTTCGTTTGAAAGCCGGGTTTTTCTATGCTTTAAAGTCTTCAAATATTTAGATTTTGGGTGCAATGCAGCTTTTAAAAATTATGCAAATCTCTTGCATGGTGATTCAAAAAGAGGCATAAAGGTAGCAGTATTTATGACTGTGGATATCCATCCAAAACAATAGCAGAATCAAAAAGATATTTGAGTGAGAGGACAATCATCGTGATGACGAGAACACGCACAGTACGCAATCTTTGCCTGACTGTTTCAGTGGTAGCGCTTTCAGCTGTAGCGGCTACAACTATCGGGAGCGCGCCTGTAAGCGCTCAAGATGCAAAACTTCACGAATCACTGAGCATTACGATGCAGGACGCGGTGAGAACCGGTCTGGTGACTAACCCTGAATACGGTGTTGTTGCGGCGAGCCGCCGTGCAACGGACGAAGAGCTTGAGCAAGGTGAAGCCTTGTTCCTGCCGTCGATTGATTTTGCCGGTGATTTTGGTTTTGAACATAGTGACGACCCTGCGACACGCGGTGGTATCGACGATGATGATGAAGAAAACCTGTTCCGTTCCGAAGCCGGACTTACGCTGACGCAGCTTTTGTTCGACGGTTACGAATCAAAGTTTGAGGTTCTGCGCCAGAAGGCCCGTATTAACTCTGCTGCTCACCGTGTGCGTGAGACATCCGAGCTTGTTGGTCTTGCGATCGTTCAGTCTTATCTGGAAGTTATGCGCCAGCGTCAATTGTTGGTGATTGCCCGTCAGAATGTCGCGGATCACATCTCAATTCTGGATCAGGTTCAGGACGGTGTTGATGCCGGTCGTACGACGCAAGCTGATCTCGAGCAGGTTCGCGCCCGTCTCGCCGCTGCTAAAGCGACAGAATCCAACACACGTAATGCGCTGCGTAATGCGGAAGCAGAATATATTACTGAAGTTGGTGATAAGCCGGGTCAGCTGACTATGCCTGTTATCCCTTACGATGCATTGGCTGCAAGTGTTGATGAAGAAGTTGAAAAAGTTCTAGCTTACAGCCCGACTTTGGATATTTTCGCAGCTGATATCGAGGTTGCGCATGCAGAAGCTATTCAGACACGTTCTACACAGTATCCGCAGGTTGATTTGCAGTTGAACGGTCGTGTCGGTAACGACATCAACGGTGTTGAAGGCGTTGACCGTAGTGCCTCTGCTCTGGTTGTTGTGAACTGGAACCTGTATCGCGGCGGTGCTGATATTGCCCGTGCACGTGAGTTCCTGCATCGTCATCAACAGGCTAAAGAAGCACGTACAGAAGCTTCACGTGAAGTTACAAACGAAGTTCGTCAGAGCTGGGCTGCTATGATCGCGGCTGGTGAGCAGGCCCGTGAATTCGCGTCTCAGGCTGAAGCTAACGTTGAAGTTGTGAAAGCCTATAAAGACCAGTTTACACTGGATAGACGTACATTGTTGGATGTTCTGGATGCGCAAAATGAGCTGTTTGTTTCACGCTCAAACGCGATTAACTCCGAATTCCTTGAAATGTTTGCTGTTTATCAGATTCTGGCTCTGAAAGGGAGCTTGCTCCCGACCCTCGGTCTCGAGTATCCTAGAGAAAGCGTAATGGCGTCTGATGAAACATGGACCCATGACCGCAAAATGGAGGCCCGTTAATTTAGGCCTCTTCACTTCTTTTCAGGATGAAAGGTCTATTTAGCCGGTGAGCCAGGAAAACTCCAAGGATAAGTCCGCTTCTAAAGCAAAAACCCCCGATGATGTCGTCGAAAAAGACGCAGCGTATCCATCTGCTGATCCTGATGCTGATGCGCGCGATGAGAAGAATGTAGAAAATTCTGCTAAGGATGGTGATGCGTGGCCGCTGCAGGCTGATCGTATGGCCATTCGTATGCCGCTTGTCGATTGTTTGCGCATGATGGCCGGACATTATGGCCGTCGTACAAGTAACGCGGCTCTGGTGTCGGGTTTGCCGGTCCCGACAAACGGTATTACGCCTTCATTGTTTATTCGTGCCGCCGAGCGTGCCGACATGGTTGCTCATCTGGCCGAACGTTCGTTGGAATCTTTGGCAATCGCGCCGAATTTGCCATGTATCATGACTTTGGAGGAAGGGCAGGCCTGTATTCTATGGGATATTAAATATCCTAAAAAAGCGCCGCCAAGGAAAACTATTGGTGAAGGTGGCACGCAAGGGCCGATTGAAATTCATCCGAAAACACGGTTTTTGGTGCAATTCCCAGAAACGCCCGATGATAAACGCTTTGTCACACTAGAAGAGCTCAAGAATCTTTACTCAGGATATGCGTTCTTCGTTCGTCCGGTTGCTCGCGTTGATGACCGCGCAGGCCCTGCGGAGATTAACACTGGCCGTGACTGGTTCTGGTCGGCGTTCTGGAAAAATAAGACGCTCTATACAGAAGTGGCTGTGGCCGCGATTTTCATCAATATTTTCGGTATAGCCGGTTCGTTGTTCATTATGAATGTATATGACCGCGTCGTGCCGAACGGGGAGGCCGCGCTTGATACGCTCTGGGTGCTCGCTGCCGGTATTCTGACCGTTTATTTCTTTGACTTCATGCTGCGTAATTTGCGTGCGCATTTCCTCGATTATGCGGGGCGTAAGGCGGATATTGTCATTTCTGCCTCCTTGTTCGAGCAGATGATGGGTATGAGTATGGCGCACCGTCCTGCCAGTGCGGGTGTATTGGCCGCCAACATGAAGGAATTCGAGACATTACGAGATTTCTTTACGTCCGCGACCATGGTGGCGTTGATTGATTTACCGTTTGTGTTCCTGTTTATCGCGATCATTGCCATTTTAGGTGGCCCGATTGCGTGGGTGCCTTTGGCGGCGATACCGTTGATTGTCGGGATGGGCTTCCTTCTGCAAAAGCCGTTGCAGAAGGTGATTAAAGAATCTCTGCATGAAAGCGCGTTGAAAAACGCGTTGTTGTTCGAGACGATCATTGGTCTGGAGACAATTAAGGTACAGGCTGCGGAAGGCCACACACAGCGCAGTTGGGAAGAATTAACCGATAAAGCGTCCCGTACGTCTGTGCGTTCACGTCAGATCGCGGCATTCGCACAGAACTGGGCCTTGTTCATTCAGCAGGCCGTTAGCGCGGTGATTGTGATTGTCGGGGTTTATCTGATTGATGACGGTATCTTGTCTATGGGTGGTTTGATTGCCTGTGTGATCTTGTCGGGCCGTGCGATGGGACCGTTGGCACAGGTCGCAGGTTTGATGACCCGCTTGTCGCAATCACGTGAAGCATTGGACCAACTTGATGACCTGATGAAAAAGCCGGTTGAGCGTCCCGAAGGTAAGCATTTTATCACTTTACCGCATATTGCAGGGCGCGTTGAATTTCGCGACGTCGTGTTTCATTACCCCGGTCAAAGTACTCCGGCGCTTAATCATTTGAGCTTTACGATCGAGCCGGGTGAGAAGGTCGGCGTCATTGGCGCGGTCGGTTCGGGTAAAACGACAATCGAGCGTTTGTTGATTAATCTTTATGAACCATCAAGCGGTTCAGTGCAGATCGATGGTACGGATGTGCGCCAGATCGATCCGGGTGATTTACGCCGTAATGTCGGTTCTGTACAGCAAAGCCCGCAGCTGTTTTTCGGGTCTGTTCGCCAGAATATCACAATGGGTCACGAGACCGCGCCTGACCGAGCCGTGCTTCGTGCAGCCGAACTTTCGGGTGTAATGGAATTTTTGAAAGACTCATCTGCAGGAATGGATACCCAGGTTGGAGAGCGTGGGGAGGCCTTGTCAGGCGGGCAGCGTCAGGCCGTCGCGATTGCGCGTTCGTTGCTTTATGATCCGCCTATTCTGGTTCTGGACGAGCCGACGGCGTCCATGGACCCTGCGTCCGAAAACCGTCTTCGCAAGCGCTTGAAAGAGCTGTGTAAGGATAAGACAACGATCCTGATTACGCATAAAGGCGCGATGCTGGATATCGTTGATAAGCTGATTTTGATCGACCGTGGCCGTTTGGTGGCGTACGGGCCGAAAGATGAAGTGATCCGTAAGTTGCAATCCCGCCAGTATGGCACGGCTGCAGAGAATACGAAGGCGTAGATTATGGCGGATAAGAAAAAACAAGCGCAGCAGTCGCAAAAACCTGAGATGAAAATGCAGATCAAACCTGATCAGGAGCAGGGTTCTCCGAAGCCGATATATGGCGAGAGTGTACCCAATGACCGCGATCATAAAAGCATTAACAACGAGCAGCAGTGGAAAGATGTACGCGAAGGGTGGGCCAAGGAACAGGCCGGTAAAATGCATGCCCATGCGCTTGCATTGTTTGATACGGACGATGATTTGCCGCTATCCAAGCATTTCTTGCTGCTTGCGATCTGTTCCTTCGTAACAATTTTCATTGTATGGGCCAATTTCGCGACACTGGATGAGGTTACACGCGGTGAGGGTAAGGTTGTGCCCTCTAGCGATGTGCAGGCCATTCAGAGCCTTGATGCGGGGATTGTCGAGGAGATTCTGGTCCGCGAAGGCGATATTGTTGAAGCCAACCAGCCGTTGATGCGCCTAAACGCGATTGAGGCGACATCCGATCTGGGGGCTAATCAGGTCCGTTATTTGGGCCTTTTGGCGTCGATCACGCGTTTGTCGGCCGAGGCCGAGGGTAAGCTGACTGTTGAATTTCCTGATGAGGTTTTGCAAGGCGCGCCACAGAGCGTGACCGAGGAATTAAATGCATTCCGCGCCAATCAGCAATCCTTGCAAGGGCAGCTTAATGTTTTGCAACAACAGCTTGCACAACGTGAACAGGAAGAGCGCGAAGTGAATACACGTGTGTCCGACACACGAGCGTTGATCGGGTTGCAGCAACAAGAAGCTGATGTGATCCGTCCTCTGGTTGAAAAAGGCTCAGCGCCTAAGCTTGAGTTGCTTCAGATCGAGCGGACGATCAAGGAGCGTCGCAGTGAGCTGAATAGCCAACTTTCAAGTTTGCCGCGTATCCGTTCATCGATCGAGGAAGCCCGTGCGCGGATCGACGAAGTGAAGAAAAGTGCACAGGCACAGGCGCAGGCCGAGCTTGCCGCAAAGTTGATCGAGATTAACGAGATCAAGGAACGTTTGACGGCGTTGGAAGAACGTAAAGGACGTACAACGTTGAAATCCCCTGTAAATGGGACGATTCAGGACATCGCAACCAATACAATTGGCGGTGTTGTTCGCCCCGGTGATGATATTATCAAGATCGTTCCCAAGGATGATCAGTTGATTATCGAGGCGAAAGTCCGCCCGAGTGACCGCGCGTTTATTTTCCCCGGTCAGGATGCTGTGATTAAGCTGACCGCTTATGATTTTTCGATATATGGCGGTTTGGACGGAAAGCTCGTCGATATCTCTGCGGATACGATCGAGGAGCAGGATGGAACAAGCTATTACAGAGTTAAACTCCGTACCGAGCAGACAGAGTTGAAGCATAACGGCGAAGTGTTGCCGATCACGACCGGTATGGTCGCGTCGGTGGATATTCTGACCGGTGAAAAAACGGTCATGCAATATCTGCTCAAACCTTTCATTAAGACTCTCGACAATGCAATGAATGAGCGCTAGTTTCCTATTATTATGGGACAAACAGCGACAAACGACATTGCAGTAACTCTCCCCGATGGTGCCAGCCGCTCATACGCAGCCGGTACAACAGGGATGGAAATTGCGACCAGTATTTCAAAATCCTTAGCCAAGGCCGCGATCGCCATTCGTATTAATGGTGAGCTGAGCGACCTGTCACTGCCGATTACGGGCGATGCAGATATCGCGATTGTCACGCGAAAAGACGAGGAAGCGCTTGAGCTGATCCGTCATGACTGTGCGCATGTGATGGCCGAGGCGGTGCAGACGTTGTTCCCCGGTACGCAAGTGACGATCGGTCCGAATATTGAAAACGGCTTTTTCTATGATTTTGCCCGCAACGAACCGTTCAGTACGGAAGATTTCGAAGCGATCGAAAAAGAGATGCGCAAAATTGTTGAACGCGGTGCGGCGTTTGAGCGTGAGGTCTGGGATCGCGATGAAGCAATCGCGTATTTCAAGGATAAAGGCGAAGCTTATAAGGCCGAGTTGATCGAGGACTTGCCTGAAAGCGAAGAAATTAAGATTTACAAGCAAGGCGATTGGCTTGATCTGTGCCGTGGGCCGCATATGCCCTCCGTCAAACATGTCGGTACGGCTTTCAAATTGTTGAAAGTCGCCGGTGCGTATTGGCGCGGTGACAGTAGCAAGGCAATGTTGACCCGTATCTACGGTACGGCTTGGCGTGATGAGAAGGAACTGAAAGCGTATTTGATGCAGCTTGAAGAAGCCGAGAAGCGCGATCACCGTAAACTGGGACAGGAAATGGATTTGTTCCATTTCCAAGCCGAAGCACAGGGTTCTGTATTCTGGCATCCGAAGGGTTTCACCATCTACAATCAGATGGAAGGCTATATCCGCCGTCGATTGCAGGATGCGGGCTATAAGGAAATCAAAACACCGCAGTTGATTGATAACAAGCTGTGGGAAAAATCCGGCCACTGGGGCAAGTATCGCGAAAATATGTTCGTTGTGCCTGATGAAGTTCCGAATACGGAAGAGGAAGGCCCGATTGTTTCTGATAAGGCTTTTGAAAAGCTGATGGCTCTTAAACCTATGAATTGCCCTGCGCATGTTCAGGTGTTTAATCAGGGCTTGAAATCCTATCGTGATTTGCCGCTCCGTCTGGCGGAATTTGGCTGTTGTCACCGTAACGAGGCACATGGCGCGCTGCACGGATTGATGCGTGTGCGCCAGTTTACGCAGGATGATGCGCATATTTTCTGCCGCGAAGACCAGATTACCGAGGAAGCGGTTGCGTTTTGTGAGTTGTTGCAAAATGTCTATAGCGATCTTGGTTTTGATGACGTTGCCGTCGCGCTTTCGCTTCGTCCCGATATGCGTGTCGGTTCCGATGAGCTGTGGGACAAGGCCGAGGAAGGCTTGCGCGAGGCATTGAAGAAAACAGGTCTGGAATTCCGTGAGGATCCCGGCGAGGGCGCGTTCTACGGTCCGAAAATCGATTACCAAATCCGTGATGCGATCGGCCGTACATGGCAGTGTGGTACATTGCAGCTCGACTTTAACCTGCCGGAACGTCTGGATGCGAGCTATATCGGGCAGGATGGTGAAAAACACCGTCCGGTTATGCTTCACCGTGCGATCCTTGGTTCTTTGGAGCGTTTTATTGGTGTGATGATCGAAAACTATGCCGGCAAGCTGCCGCTTTGGTTGACTCCGACGCAATGTGTGGTCGCGACGATTACCGAGACTGCTGATGGATATGCCGAAGAGGTTTATGAAGCATTGAAGGCCGCAGGTATTCGTGTAGAGCTTGATGTGCGAAACGAGAAGATCAATTACAAGGTGCGTGAGCATTCCGTCGCGAAAGTACCTGCGCTGTTTGTTGTTGGTGAACGTGAGGCGCAAGAGCGTTCTGTTGCGATCCGTCGTTTGGGTTCGAAAGCGCAGAATGTAGAAAAGCTTGAAGACGCGATTGAAGCATTGAAAGCCGAAGCGCAGCCGCCATTCTAAGTATGAAAAAATACGTACAGCCCGCTTTATGGATTATAGGTTATCAGGCGATCGCGTACGGCATTGGTTTGGCGACACGCGCCAATATGGGGTGGTATGACACACTTGCTAAGTCGGCTCTAACGCCCCCTGATATTGCGTTTCCGATTGTATGGACTGTGCTATACGTCTTTTTGGCTTTGGCCGGATACCGGGTTTGGAATAAACGCAAAGAGGCCTTACCTGTATTTATCTCCTATTGGGTGCAAATGGCATTGAACTGGGGGTGGAGTTTTGTTTTTTTCGCCGGCCATCTGATTTTTCTCGGTTTTATATGGATTGTTGTTTTTGATATAGCGATGCTGTCATTTATAGTTTTAGCTTGGAAAAACGATATGAAAGTGCCTGCGTTATTGGTTTTACCGACGCTGTTATGGGGTAGTTTTGCGGGCTATTTGAATTATGCGATTTGGACGCTAAATTAAGATTATGAGCACGTTGCAAAATATTGATCCTGATTGTGAAGACTGTCCCAATGACGGTGTAGAGACAATTGTCGTTCCGCGTACCGGCGATATTGGTAATTTCGAAGTACACCGCGCGTTGCCAAGCCGTTTGCGCCGTATGGTCGGTCCGTTCATTTTCTGGGATCAGATGGGGCCGGGCGAGTTTCTGACTAATCAGGGTGTCGATGTGCGCCCCCATCCGCATATTGGTTTATCGACTGTTACATACTTGTTTGGGGGTACATTGGACCACAGGGATTCGCTTGGTTTCGACCAGCGTATAAGTCCGGGTGATGTGAATTTGATGACAGCTGGCAGTGGCATTGTCCACTCCGAGCGCACAGGCAGCGATATTCGCGAAAACCCTTCGTCTTTATATGGTATTCAATCTTGGCTTGCCTTGCCCGAGGCGCATGAGGAAAGTGCGCCTGATTTTAAGCATATGGACCGTTCGGCATTGCCGGAATTGGAATATGAAGGCGTACATGCGCGCGTAATCATGGGCACGTTATGGGGCAAAACTTCTCCTGTTACGACGTTTACTGATACGCTTTATATCGATGTGCAGCTTGAGCCCAAGGGCATTTTTGAAGTCCCTGATGATACTGAGGAGCGTGCGCTTTACGCTATGGGTGGAGATATCGAGGTAAACGGTACTCTTTATAAACCTATGCAAATGTTGGTTTTACGGCCGGGTGACCAGATTGTTGTTACGGCCTGTGATTTACCAGTACGTCTGATGGTTTTGGGCGGAGAAGCCGCCGACGGGCCGCGCCATATTTGGTGGAACTTTGTGTCATCCTCCAAAGATCGTATCGAGCAGGCGAAAGAAGACTGGAAAGCCGGTAAATTCGACGCTGTGCCCGAAGATGACGAATTCATTCCGTTGCCCGAGTCATGATCGAACCTGTGAAACCGGCAATAATCTTGCAAACCCGCATAGACAGCCTTTTAAGCCTTTATCAAGACTTTACAGGCTAAGCTATTTATGCATTGATCTATTCATTCAATAATCAAAAGGAGATTTGGACATCGCTAGACCAGTAAATAACAGACCGCCTCGAAAAGATGACGGTCCCCGCACTAACAACGATATAACCGCCAGTGAGGTTCGTGTTGTAGACGAAGATGGCGAAATGAAGGGCGTAATGTCTGTGCCCGATGCTGTTAAATTAGCGGAAGAAGCCGGTCTCGACCTTGTTGAAGTCTCTCCGAATGCCAAGCCTCCGGTTTGCAAGATTCTCGATTACGGCAAGTATAAGTACGAGCAGCAAAAGAAAGCTTCCGAAGCTCGTAAAAAACAAAAGACTGTTGATGTTAAGGAAGTCAAAATCCGTCCGGGTATTGAAGAGCACGATTATCAGGTCAAGATGCGTAATGCGCGTAAATTCCTGACCAATGGTGACAAAGTCAAAGTGACTATGCGTTTCCGAGGCCGTGAAATGGCCCACCAAGATATCGGTATGGACTTGCTGAAACGTATGGTGGAGGAGCTGTCCGATATTTCGAAAGTTGATCTACAGCCCAAGATGGAAGGCCGTCAGATCATTATGGTTCTTTCCTCCGAAAGCTAGGAATAAAAAAAGAGGCCGTTTGAAGGCCTCTTCTCATATTCGAATTCTTTTCTAAATCTAAACCTGACCTTCGATCCAGTCCTGAAGCTGAGATTTAGGCATACCGCCTACGCGTGTGTCGACGACTTGGCCGTCCTTGAAGATCATCAGGGTCGGAACGCCGCGCACGCCATATTTGGTCGGTGCTTCAGGTGCTTCGTCAATATTGACCTTTACGACCTTAACATTGTCCTTCATTTCTGCGGCAAGCTCGTCAACAACGGGGGAGAGCTGCTTACACGGGCCACACCATTCGGCCCAAAAATCAACAACGACGGGCTTGTCTGCTTTTAAAACTTCATTTTCAAAATCTGTGTCATTTACCGCTGTACTCGACATAGTCTTCCTTTCAAACTGTTACTGAAAGTTAACTATAGGCCATACCCTTTACAGATCAAGGGGCATTAGCGATGGCCCATCCGTCCATAAAAGGGCGCTTTTCACCGTTTTTTGCGGGTAAATCTGTTTTAAAACAGATGCATAGGTTTGCATTTGTTTGCGGTAGATATCGGGGATATCTTGCGGATTTGTCGGGGGTGGGCGGTTGGTTTTGTAATCGACGATCAAAATATGCGTATCAGTGATGCATAAACGGTCAATTTGGCCGCTGATTCTCTGTTTTAGGCCGTTTGGATCGGTCAAGGTACCGCCGATTGGAACCTCGGCTTGTGAATTTGGACCGAATAGCGGTTTAAAGTCGGGATGATCGAGAATTTGCAGGGTTTCTGCTGCGATATCCTTATGAATATCCGTACTAAAGTCCTGGCCGAATTGTGCGAGGAATGCCATCGCGGCAGCGTGCCTCTTATCGTCCGGTAAGTCGGGAAGGATTTGAAGCAGCTTGTGCGTTAGGTTACCACGCAAAAACCTGCTTTTATGCTGGCTTTCAAGCGGCGAGAGCACGTTATCATCGATACGAGACGGGCGCAGCACTGTTTCATGCTTCTGAACGCTTTCGACGCTTGAAGCTGCCCAGTCTGGCAGAGCATGACGTTTTTGAGCCTTTACTATTCCTTGTTTACCAGCCTTGTCAGGTTTTTGCGTTTGCGGATGCTTGAGAACCAGTGTGCCATCGTTTAGCTCTTCATTGCTGTCTGCGCGCTGCAGTCCCCGTTGGATCAGGCTGTACCAACAATTCTCAGGTGTTTTATCGGCCGTTTTGCCAAAACCCAGTGCCCCGCCAACATAAAGCCTGTCTTCGGCGCGGGTCATGGCGACATAAAGGAGGCGGCGATGCTCTTGCTCTAATTTATGGTCCAGATGCTCCATTGCAGAGGAAAAAGGCGGGCTGTCCATGTCTTTACGCGGAGACCATAGAGGGTATTCTAGATTGCTTTGATCCGGCCATAGCAGGCGTTTTTCGGCTCTTGATGGGGCCTGACTTATTCCGCCCGTCGTATCGGGCAAGATAACGATCGGGGCTTGCAAGCCTTTTGAACCATGAACGGTCATGATTCTTACACGGTCGCTCTCATCCTCTTGCTCACGCTTCAGTTCGCTGACGTTGTCACGAAGCATATGCAGGAAAGTCAGCAGATGAGGCGTTTGTTCACGTTGGAAGGTTTGTGCGCGGTTCAGGAATTCGGTGATTGGGTCAAGCACATCATCGCCTAATCTTGCCTTAAAAGCCTGTATACCGCTACGCTCGCTAGCCGGGCAAGCGGCGTAGCAAAGGGTCGTTATAAACTCAAATGGTGTCAGTGAACCGGCCCAATGAACCGCTTTTTTCAAATATTCGGCGATATTCGGGTGGTCGCTGTTTAGGCTTTCCCAAACAGATTGTGTGCTCCGGCTATGACATAGCGTAAAGAGTGTGTCTTCATCCATGCCGATCAACGGTGATTTGAGGATTGTTGCTAGCGTTAAGTCATCTTGGGGCTGTAGAGCGAATTTAGCGAGTGCCATTAAGTCTTCGATGACGAGTTCAGCCGTCAAAACCATTCTGTCGAGGCCACTGACTGGGATATTCATGTCCTTTAAAGCTCTGGCGATGTGGTGAACGAGTGCGGAGCGGGTTTTCACCAGAATCATTATGTCCCCTGGTCTTAGCGGGCGGTCATGGGCGGGAAGTTGTTCATTGCTGTCGATCCATTGGCGGATGGTGCGTGCGATATGGGCTGCTAATTTGGTTTGGCCATTCAGAGCGGGTGATGAATCGCTGAGTGATTCCCAGAGCGGTAATTTGTTCTTTTCGTCACTTTCAAAGATCGGCCAGAGTTCCACATGACCCGCTTGTCCTCTTCTGAAAGCTGTGTGTTGAAGAATATTTTCGCCCAAACCGTCTCTGACTTCGTCGGGTTCAAAAACTGCGTCAACCGCTTCTAAAATGCTCCTGACAGAACGGAAAGATGTGTTCATCGGGACCTCGTCCCATTGCCCTTCACTGCCTTGTGTCTTGGCATGGAAATAGGCTTTCATTTTCGAAAATTCTTCAGGGGACGCTCTCTGGAAACTGTATATAGACTGCTTCTCGTCGCCAACTGTAAATACTGTACGTTTGGTATCGTTATTAGTGGCGCCTGTATAAAATTCTTCCGTCAGGGCTTTTAAAATTTGCCACTGTTCGGGGTTGGTGTCTTGCGCCTCATCAATCAGGATATGATCCAGTCCCTGATCGAGTTTGTAGTGGATCCAACTGCTCGCTTGCTCGATATTTACATTCATCGTCTCGCCGCGAAGAAGTCCAAGTGTTCGCAAAATCAGGTCATCAAAATCCAGTGCGTTTTGCTCGGTCTTAAGTGTTTGATAGGACTCTAAAATTGCCTCGCCAAGCAGTAGAATGTCGCGTGTCAGTTTCGCGTTTTCTATAGTTTTGAGCGTATCGAGTATAGCGATTATTCTCATCGCCTCGGTTTTGAGGGTGTTTTCTGCGTCCGGATTGTGCTCGAAAACCGCTTTGGTTGCCAATCGGGCTTTTACTTCCTGTTTTTGGGTCAGAAATGCCTTGCTGTATTGTTCAAAGCTCAGTGAGCGCTCTTCGGGCGTAGCGCTGATCCATCGCATGATGATATCGGCGTTGGGTTGATCCGTTTTGGGTGAGCCGACATCGAGCATGGCTTGTGCCGTCGCTTTGATTGCGTCTTTGGGAAAGCTTGTATCCTCGCATTGTTGACG
>CAZLTT010000046.1:0-1890 GCA_964562515.1 uncultured Micavibrio sp. | reverse complement strand
GCTTGTTGCTCTTCCAGAACTTTGAAATTCGGGCTGATATTGGCTTCGAGCGGGAAACGTCCCAGAACCGATTGGCAGAACGCATGAATGGTCATGATCTTTAAGCCGCCGGGCGCATCGACAACGTCGGCGAACAAGGTCCGCGCCGTTCGTATATCTTCGGCCTTTATCGGACGGTCGAGCAGGTTTGTGAGCTTTTCCCGCAGCTTGGTCTCTTCCAAAACTGCCCATTCAGCCAAGGTTTTCGAGATTCTGAGTGACATTTCACCCGCACCTGCTTTGGTGAAAGTCAGGCAGAGTATTTTATGGGCCTTACACCCCGGTTCACCCGAGGCGCGCGGTAAAAGCAACCTTAAAACCCGATCTGTCAGGACTTTTGTTTTACCTGTTCCTGCCGAGGCGCTTACCCATACTGAGGTTTCAGGTTCTGCGGCGCGTCTTTGCAGAACATTGGGGTCGAGGGGGCGTGCGGGGGCCTTCTGTCTCGTTGACGGGTCATTTGAACCGCTAAAAACTGCATTTTGAACCTGTTTGTTAGAGGTGCTCATGCCGCATCCTCCTGTAAGTCATCGGAAGCAATGCCCCATTCCTTGACGCGGGATAAATGTTCGTAATCGTTGAAACGCGGCGCTTCTTCCATATTCGGCAGGCTTGTATAGGTCGTTGATGGCTGATTATGCAGTTCAATCAGTCCGGTTAGTGCCGTTTTGGTGATTTCTATGACATTTTCTACATCATCGTCGAGTTTGGTTATATTTCCACCCTGAGCGCCGCTGAAGACCCAGTACTCAAGGGAAGAGGCATTCAAAGCGGGTGTGTTATCAAAGCCCCCCTCGGCCAGTATAAGCGCTTCCAGGGGGAGTTGCGGGCTGCCGCCTTCTTTCATGGCTTTGCGGCTGAATTGCCCGCCCGATTTGTAATCAATAATCGCCGCGCTGCCGTCATGTTTCTTGTCGATGCGGTCGGCAACGCCTTTCAGGGTGAAATCCTTATCGGTTGTCTTAATCGTTATCCGGCCTTTGGCTTCGTTTTGCAGGTTCTGGCCGTTTTGCCTTTGGAGATGCTCTTGTGCGACGAACCAACGGGCGGTTTTCGCAAAACGGGCACGCCAGAATGTCCAGTGTTCTTGCTCCATAGGGATCTTCGAAAGTTTTTCCTGCGCTAAATCAAAGATCTTTTGCTCGCTATCGGTCGGGAGGGCGTTTCTGTGCTCGGCCATGAAGTCTTCAAAAATTTCATGGATTAATGTGCCCTGATCTGCGGCATCAAAGGGTTTTTCGAGAGGTTTTAGAGGCTCTAGCTTCAAAATATGGCGCGCATAGATCGAGTAAGGGTCGCGGAGCCATGTTTCAATCTGTGTGACCGAAAGTCTATCGGGGCGTGTTTCAACGGGCGGACAGGGTTTTGGTTGAGAAACAGGCTGTATGTCTGTGGCGGCATCTAGCTCACGAGCCCATGCGAGGTGTGGGGCTTTGCGAATTTGGTTTTGTTCTATGCCGGATGCGAGCAATACGGCGTCCAGACGTTGTAGCCAACGGGCGGGTACGCTCGGTGAGCCGCCGCTTTTGATTGATCGCGTGCAGAATACTTCGGGTGCGGACAGGCCTTGTGCAAAGTCATGCGCGGCCAGACCTATTCCCCGTTCGGGACTAGGGAGGCCGAAATCCTGCCGCATTGGTCGCGACATCCATGGCTCTGCGCCGGGGTCGGACGGCCACGTGCCCTCGTTCAATCCGCCTAACACGACGCAATCGGCATCGATCAGGCGGGCCTCCAATTGCCCCAGAATATGCAGGCGCGGGTGCGTTCCGAATGAGGGGCGGATCGTTGGTTGATCCATGAAATGGGTGAGGGTTTCGGCGAAGTCATCGAAACTCAGCGCGTTTAGCC
>CAZLTT010000045.1:0-17011 GCA_964562515.1 uncultured Micavibrio sp. | reverse complement strand
CCTCTCGGCCGCACCATTTGCAAGAAGATCATTATCTTTAGGAAATTTGAAAAAATTACGATGAAGTGAACCTCCACTGCTAAAAAGTTGCAAACAAATCTTAGATTTGCTTTGCGAGGTTCAAATCCTCTCGACCACACCATTAAACTGAACCCGTGCTTCATGAAAAATATTGATTTCGTTGCTCTCGATCAAATCGCTCAGGATGATTTGGTTTCGTTAATGGCACATCCCTCTGTGCGCAGATATATGCCGTTGCTTGACGATGGTTTTGATTGTGATGCGTTCGTTAAGGCCAAGCAGCAATTGTGGGAAGAACATGGTTATGGTCCGTGGGCGTTTGTGATTGACGGGGTGTTTGCTGGTTGGGGCGGCCTTCAGTATGAAAATGGTGATCCGGATTTTGCGCTCGTTATGCATCCCGACTATTGGGGGTGGGGCATCCGAATTTTCAAGAACGTCAGGGACAAGGCTTTCAATGAGCTAGGTCTTGATTATATCACTGCATTATTGCCTCCGGATCGCACAAACAGCTCGGCTCTTTTAAGGCTTGGCTTCGTTCATGTCGGGGAGCAGTTGGTCGACGGGACGGTCTTTCTGAAGTTTCGTTTGGATAAACAGTGATAGTAACAGCTGTTGTTTTTTTGTTTTGTTGTGAGGCATAAGAGTGCACATGGAATGGAAAATTTCAGATACACCAGTCGATTATGAAGAAGCGCTGTCCTTTATGGATGAGCGCGTGGCGGCGATTCATAAGCATGGCGGCGAAGAGTGCGTGTGGTTGTTGGAGCATCCGTCGCTCTATACCGCGGGGACGAGCGCGAAGGATAATGACCTGCTGAATGCTGATTTTCCGGTATATGACGCGGGACGCGGCGGGCAGTATACCTATCACGGTCCTGGGCAACGCGTGGCTTATGCGATGCTCGACCTTAAATCACGTGAAGGTGCGCCCGATATCAAGAAATATGTCTGGAATCTAGAAGAGTGGATTATCCGCACGCTCGCGCATTACGATATTAAGGGTGAGCGCCGATGCGGGCGTGTCGGTATTTGGGTGGTTATGCCCGATGGGTCAGAGAAAAAGATTGCGGCGATTGGTGTGCGGGTGCGGCACTGGATTACGCTGCATGGGATAGCGATCAATATTCGCCCCGACCTTTCCCATTTTGGCGGGATCGTTCCGTGCGGTATATCCGAGCATGGTGTGACGAGCCTGCATGATCTTGGCGTTGAGGTCGATAATATCGATGATGTAATGAAGGCAGAGTTCGCCGCTGTCTTTGGCTAATTTTTGCTTTTTAACGCATGTGGCGCTATAAACTGTGCGTTATGAAAAAAATTATTTTATTCAGACATAGAGATGCCGACTACCTGTTCGATGAGTTGACGCCCAAAGGTGTTGAAGAGGCGCGTGCTTTGGCCGAGGAGTTGCGCGCAGAGTTTGAAGGAAAAGCCGTAAGTGTTTTTACGTCCCATGCCGGACGGACAAAACATACCGCGACAGTTATTCAAGACACTATTGGCCTCGAAGGGGAGGCGCAGGCGCTTAAAAGTCTCGAAGAGAGCGCAGGGGCGGTCGGATATTCCCAAGGTGTTGGCCAGCATTTACCGGAAGATGTCGATGTGGCGTTCTGTGTAACGCACGCCCCCGTGCTTAAGGGGTTCTTGCCGCAACGTTTAGGTTCATTGCAGGGGGTGGATGTAACCTCAGATGATGAACGTAATATAGTGACTATTGATATTCATGCGGACGAGTGGCCTAGTCTGCAGCAAGGTCTATAAGGCGACTTTCGACAAACTCCGCACAAAACGCAGTGATCTGGTCGATGTGCGATTTAAAATCATCAAAATGACTGAGCTTTTCGCCTGTTTTTTCAGACATATACAGGGCTTTGTTGATCTCTAACTGTAGTGAATGATAGCCAGTGGTTGGAGATGAATATTGTTCAATCAATTCAACGCCTTTGAACGGATCGTTGATGGATACGCTGTACCCTAATCCTTTAATGAAATGTTTCAGGCTTTGTGTCAATTCACGGTCGCAGGTTGTGCCATCACGATCGCCGAGAACAAAGTCGACGGGCTTTGGGCGGTTTCCGATGAGGCCGATTGCGCGTTTGGGGTATGCGCTGGCTGACGGCATGGAATGGCAGTTAATGTGCCAGACTTGCCCGAAATTGTAATGGGTGTCCTTTATGATCTTTTCGAGCTGCGCATGATAGGGGCGATAGTATTTCTCGATGCGCTGGACGATTTCCTCGGAGGTCAGGGCACGGTCATATACGGGCACGCCCGGTTTTA
This sequence comes from uncultured Micavibrio sp., assembly GCA_964562515.1. GTDB lineage: Bacteria > Pseudomonadota > Alphaproteobacteria > Micavibrionales > Micavibrionaceae > TMED27. The sequence continues at coordinate 14,707 of CAZLTT010000045.1, read as the reverse complement.
CGAGGCGCCGGATCAGGCCGATACCCGCATGTGAACGTGCACTCGGGTTGATTTCAAACGGGCCGGACCATTCTTCGCCCAGTAGTTGTTCATCAATGTCATCAGCTGTGCGGTTTACATCGATATAGCTGCGTGGGAAATGCGCGTGCAGGAAGGTGACGCCGTGTTCGGGTGCGTTGGAAAACAGCTCCTCGACATATTTGTCTTCTGCGCCTTCAAGGATGCTGAAATCGCAGGCATAGCCGAAATCTTCGGGGTAATCCGTGCCGCTGTGAGGGGAGTCAAAAACGAGCGGCAGGGTGTTTTCGGGTTTTTCTACGCTTAAAACACTCATATTTTCTTTAAATCATACTTTATCAGGCATTTACAGCCCTAGCGTACACGTGGTTAATATATGCCAACAGTAAACAAGAGAAGAGCTATGCACGATATAAAATTCATTCGCGAAAATCCCGAAGCCTTTGATGAGGCCATGGCACGCCGTGGCAAACAGGCGCAGAGCTCGTCGCTTTTGAAACTGGATACGGAACGCCGTGAAGTGCAGACGGAGTTGCAGCAGTTGCAGCAGGAGCGTAATGAGGCGTCCAAGAAGATCGGCGAGATCAAGAAAGCGGGCGGTGATGCGCAGGAAGCAATGGATGCCGTTGCCGCGTTGAAAGACAAAATGGGCGAGTTGGAAGAGCGTGAGCGCACGATTGCCAATTCCCTGAACCAACATCTTGCGGGTTTGCCGAATATTATGGCCGAAGACGTGCCCGACGGTGCGGATGAAGACGAGAATGTCGAGCAGCACACATGGGGCGAGCCGAGAGGTGACAAAACGCCGGAGCATTTCGAGATTGGTGAAGCCTTGGGCATGATGGATGCCGAAGTTGCAGCCAAGATGTCAGGTTCTCGCTTTACGTTGTTGAGCGGCGGATTGGCACGGTTAGAGCGTGCGCTGGGGATGTTCTTCCTCGATGTGCATACGCAAGAGCACGGCTATACCGAAGTATCTCCGCCGTTGATGATCAAGGATGATGCGATGTTCGGTACCGGCCAGTTGCCGAAGTTCGCCGAGGACCAATTCCGTACGACCCGCGATGACTGGCTGTTGCCGACATCCGAAGTGCCGCTGACCAACATTGTTTCCGGTGAAATTGTTGATGAGGATTATTTACCGCGTCGTTATACCGCGTTTACACCGTGTTTCCGTCAGGAAGCGGGGGCAGCGGGTAAGGATACACGCGGTATGATCCGTCAGCACCAGTTCTATAAAGTTGAGCTAGTCAGTGTAACTACACCCGAGAAGAGTGTCGAAGAGCACGAGCGTATGCTTGAGTGTGCTGAAACGGTTTTGAAGAAGCTCGAGCTGCCGTTCCGTACAGTTGTTCTGTGTAGTGGTGATACAGGCTTTGGTGCGCGTAAAACCTATGACATTGAAGTCTGGTTGCCGGGGCAGGGTCGTTACCGCGAGATTTCTAGTTGTTCCAACTGTTGGGATTTCCAAGCGCGCCGCATGAATGCGCGGACCCGTCCGAAAGGCGAGAAGCAGACACGCTTCGTACATACGTTGAACGGTTCGGGTGTTGCGGTTGGTCGCGCGTTGATCGCCGTGATGGAGAATTATTATGATCCGGCCGATGGCGGTATCTTCATTCCCGAAGTTTTGAAACCGTATATGGGCGGTATCGAGAAGATCACAAAAGAAGAGGCCGCATCGAAGGCGGCCTAGCTTCAAATCCGTAAATTGTAATCGCGGTATTAGCTGCCGAATTTAACTTCGGGCGGCTCTTGCATGGCTTTGGCCATTGCGGGTTCGACTTCGAAGAAATCTTCCTGTTGGAAACCGAACTGCGCCGCGATGATGTTCGCGGGGAACTGTTCGACGGCGGTGTTCAGGCGCTCTGTCGCGCTGTTGAAGAAGCGGCGGGCCGCGGCGATTTTGTCTTCGATATCCGACAATTCATCCATCAAGTTCTGGAAGTTTTCACTGGCTTTCAGGTCGGGGTAGTTCTCGGCAACGGCGAACAAGTTCATCATGGCACCGGACAGGGCGCTTTCCGCCTTCGCGCGTTCGGCAACACCGTCGCCCGCGTTTTGCACGCCGGTTCTGGCGGCGGTCACGCTTTCGAGCACTTCTTTTTCGTGGCTCATATATCCCTTAACGGTTTCAACCAATTGTGGGACGAGATCGAAACGTTGTTTCAGCTGTACATCGATGTCGGAGTAAGCCTGTCTGCGCTTTTGACGAAGTGCGACGAGGCGGTTGTAGATCATGATGACCATGCCGGCGATTGCGGCGATGATGCCTAAGATTACCCAAAATTCCATATCTTTCCCCTTTATGGTTGTTGGTTTTACGCCGCGTTGTTGTGGCGGTCATGCACCTCTTTAGGATCATACAGCGAAAGCTTGTCGATAATCGAGAGGATTTGGTGAATTTCCCGTTTCATATTCAAAATTCCGGCCGGATTGGCGGCGGGCACGTATATGTTCGCGGGCTCGAAATGGTTTTTATTACTGCCGACAAGGATCAGCATTTTATCTCTGTAAAAGGCAGCCATCATCTTGTTGCCGTCATATTCCTGATAGAGGTTTTTCAGGTTTTCGATCATGATCGGGTCGATGAGGTAACGTGCCTCGACCTGATCGTTTGTGTAGCAGTCAAAGAGGTCTTCGAACTCGGGGTCTACCATTTCGGCTCGCTCAAGGCTGATGGTTCTTTGTTTGAACCATTCTCCCATTTTGCTTTTGTTGCGGTCGATAATGGTGTGGCCGTAAAATGTCTTGTTTCTGGTCTTAAGAAGGACAGCTAAGCCCTTAAAAATAGTAACATAACGGGTGCTGTTCTTACTTCGGCGTTTTTCTTTTAGATCGATTTCCGAGAACTCGATATCAACACCTTTATATGTTCCCACGAAATAGTCTTCGGATTCATATTTGTCATGGCGGGGAACGATTTTTGATCCCATCATTTTGACCATGTCGATACTGGAATCGATGCTGTATTCAAAGTTGCCGAAAAGTTTGGCAAGGCGCGGTAATATATCGATTTTGTAGGCCTTGCGGTACTCCCGTCGTGGTTGCGTGACCCACCAGTAAATACCGCCAAGGACCAGAAAAGTCAGGCCCGCCGCGCCGTCATCGCTGCCGCGTTGAAGCATAAGCAGCCAGTAATCAAGATATGCTGTGATGGGGCCGAGGATAGCCGCAGCCGGAATGCCTAGTTTTTTACGCCATTCAAAGTTTTTGAGCTTTTTCAGGCGCACCTCTTCGAGCCGCTCAAGGGCTTCCTTGCTGTCTTCGAGGAACTGCTTGTCTTCCTTATCGCGGATGTCGACAATCTCGTTCGGATCGAAATCCGGCTTAAAATTCTTATTTATCTCGGATTGTATGCGTTCCCACATGGATTAACTGCGCTTTTTGTGCATGATATTGTTTGAAACCCCAATCTTGATTCTACCTTTTCGAACCATGAACACGCAAGATATTAACCGCCGCATACGCCTGATAATGGATCTCCGCACCAAGGGGATCACGGATACCGCCGTGTTGGGCGCTATGGAGCGCGTGCCGCGCGACGAGTTCGTGCCCGATGCAGTAAAGGATCAGGCTTGGGAAGATATGGCGTTGCCGATCGGGCGGGGGCAGACAATCAGCCAACCTTATGTTGTTGCGGCGATGACGGCGGCCTTGCGGATTTTAGATCGGGATAAAATCCTCGAAATCGGTACGGGGTGCGGGTATCAGACAGCTGTGCTGGCGCGTTTATGCCGCCGCGTATACACGATTGAACGCCATAAGATTTTGTTGGAGCGTGCGGAAGCCAAGTTCGAGGATTTGCGTATTCGTAACGTAACCGCGCTTGCGGGTGACGGTATGAAGGGATGGCCGAAAATTAACGGCATTGATCAGGCGCCGTTCGACAAAGTGATTGTCACCGCGGCGGCGAAGGAAAAACCGCCCAAAGCCCTGATTGATCAGTTAAAGAAAGGCGGGACGATGATTATTCCCGTTGGTCCGAGCGGCGACCAGATGTTGAAATTGTATAAAAAAGAGTCTGATGAAGCCTATTCAGCGCGGGATATTTTTCCCGTGCGGTTTGTGCCATTGCTTCCTGATATTGCGCCCGATGATGAGGCGGCTTGAACCCTGTGGATAGATCAGTGGACGAAGTTACTTAAACTGTGTAAAATCAATACTATGAAACGCGCGACAGTCCTGCCGCTCATATCCTTATTTATCTTAAGCTCCTGCATCGGCTCACAACGGCCGGCGCCGGTGACTCACTATGGCGAAAGTCAGGGTGCAGGGAGTGCAGGTGTGCACACCGTCAGTTCAGGGGAAAATCTTTGGACGATCTCCAAGCGCTACGACATTGTGATGCGCGATATTGTTATTACGAACAAGCTTTCCGCGCCTTTTGCCCTAAGCCCCGGTCAACGTCTCGATTTACCTGCGCCGCGTATTCACCGTGTGCGTGAAGGCGATAGCGTTTCGACGATTGCGCGCATGTATGAAGTCAATGAAAGCGAGCTTGCGCGGATCAATAAGCTTTCTGCACCATTTGTCGTGCGCCCGGGGCAACAATTAAAGCTGCCGTCTGCTGCGCCCAAGCCAAAACCTGCTGTGATTAGGACTGCGAGTGCGGCAAGGCCCGCGGTTCGTTCGGCACCTCGTCCTTCGGCAAAGCCGCAAGCGCAAGTGCCCGCTGTTTCATCTGCGCCGTTGCCTCCCGAAAAACCTGCAAAGGTTCAAAAGGCGAGCGCTTCTTCGTCATCAAAAACACTGGCACGTATTCCAAAGACAACCCCTAAGCGGTCGTCCTCGAAATTCTTGCAACCCGTAAGCGGTAAAATCATTTCATCCTATGGTCCGAAAAAGGGCGGTCTTCATAATGACGGCATCAATATTAAGGCCGCGCGCGGTACACCCGTTAAGTCCGCTGAAAATGGTGTTGTCGTTTATGCAGGGAATGCGCTCAAAGGTTCAGGTAACCTGATATTGGTGCGGCATGATAATCGATGGATGACAGCGTATGCGCATCTGGATAAAATAGGCGTAGAGCGCGGCGCTGTATTGAAGCGCGGACAGGTTATCGGCACAGTCGGTTCAACCGGAAATGTTGATAGTCCGCAACTTCACTTTGAGGTGCGTCGCGGTACGGATGCATTAAACCCCAAAGTCTATATAGACGGATAAGAGCATGGCATATTTACTCGCGATTATTGCTACGCCTTTGGCGATTGCCGGAATTGGCTTGATGGTTCTGTTTATCCTTGGCCGTTTTAGTCAGAGCGTTGAGGATTATGAGGTCGTTGAGTTTCAGGAGAAGAAATATTTGGGGCGTGCCTTACCTGTGATTGAACACACGAACGAAGACGGCGAAACCGAAAAGGTCAATGTCACCCAGATCGATCAAATCTCTTACTTTTTAAATCCCGCAATAGAGCGTCAGATTATCCCGGTTGCGGGCGCAGACGGTCAAAACCCCAGTGTTTTCGGGTATCTTAAACTGGTTGCAGGGCTGCTTATGTTGCTTCCCGGTTTTGCATCTATTGCTATTAGTTTTGAGAAAGCATTTCTGACGGGGCAGGTGATGTATATCACACTGTTGGTCGGTATGATTTTGGGCGGTTGGATCGCTTTAAAACTTATCCAACGCTCTTAAAACCCTATAGCGGGTTGGGCTTGCTTTCGCCGCATGACTGATTATAGTCCTTTCATCAAATAAAAAGTTGTTTTTAAGGAGTTTGAAGCATGTTTATTGCAAAAGCCTATGCACAGGCCGTTGAGTTGAGCGGTGATATTCCGGCAAGTGCTGCTATTCCCGATGCGCCGAGCGCAACAGAGGCGTTTATGTGGAATATGGGCCTGGTCGCCATTTTGGTGTTTATGTTCTACATCTTGCTGATCCGCCCTCAGCAAAAGCGTATCCGTGAGCATACTGAAATGCTTCAGGGGTTGAAGAAGGGCGATAAGGTTGTAACTGCCGGTGGTCTGGTTGGTAAAATTTCTAAAATCAAAGATGGTGAAGACGAGGTCGAGGTCGATCTTGGTAACAGTATGACCGTTACTGTTGTTCGCCAAATGTTGCAGGGCCGTGACGGGCCTGTGCTGCGTTCCAAGGCCGCTAATGATCCTGCTGCCAAGGACGAGAAAAAAGACCAAACTAAAGATAAAAAGTAAGGTACTGATCGCATGATCCAGATCGCGCCGTGGAAAGCGGTTCTCACTGTTATTGTTTGTATTCTCGGGTTTTTATACGCCGCACCGAATGTTGTGCCGATGGAAACCCGCGCATGGATGCATGAAAACCTGCCGTCATGGGCGCCAACAAAGACGATTAATCTTGGTTTGGACCTGCGGGGCGGTGCGCATTTGCTTTACGAGGTTGATGTTGATGTTGTGGTGCGTGAACGCACGGACTCAATGTTACAGGATATGCGCAAAAGCCTGCGTGAGGACAAGATCGGATATAAGCGCATTGGCGTTATTCCTAACGGTCTTCGTATTACCTTGCGTGATGAGGCAGATGGTGAAAACGCCCGTCGTCTTCTTCGTCGTGGGTATCCGAATACAACAATCGACACATCCTCTGATGGCTTAACGATCGAAGCGGTCCTTAATGATGCGGGTATTCGCGAAATCTATGACCAAACGATTTCACAATCGATCGAGATCGTTCGTCGTCGTATTGATGAGTTGGGTACGACCGAGCCTGTTATTGCCCGTCAGGGTGAACGCCGTATTTTGATACAGGCACCGGGTGCGGACTCGGCCAGTTTGAAAGCGATTATCGGTACAACAGCCAAGCTGACGTTCCATCTGGTTAAAGATCCGAATGCGTCGGGTGCTTCACGAACATATCCTATGGCGGAAGATCCGCGTCAGACAATCGAGGTTGAGCGCCGCGCTTTGATCACTGGTGAGATGCTGGAAAATGCCGCTCCGGCTTTTCAAGACGGGCAGCCTGTAATTTCTTTCCGTTTGAATAATGTCGGCGGGCGCCGTTTTGCAGATGTCACGCGTAAGAATGTTGGTAAGCCATTTGCGATTGTTCTGGATAATCAAATTTTGAGCGCGCCTGTAATTCGCGAGCCGATTTTGGGCGGGCAGGGGCAAATCTCCGGCGGCTTTTCTGTTCAGGAAGCAACCGACCTCGCTCTGCTTCTTCGTGCTGGTGCGTTGCCTGCGCCAATGTCAGTGGTTGAGGAGCGGACAGTCGGTCCATCCCTTGGTGCGGACTCCGTTGAGGCAGGAAAGCAGGCCAGTATTTACGGCTTAATTCTGGTGCTCTGTTTTATGGGGCTTTTATATGGTTTGTTCGGTTTGATGGCGAATGTCGCGTTGGCGGTGAACGTCGCGCTGATTTTTGCTGTGTTGTCTGGGCTTCAAGCGACGCTGACGTTACCCGGTATAGCGGGGATCGTGTTGACGATTGGTATGGCGGTTGATGCGAATGTGTTGATTTTTGAACGTATCCGCGAAGAGCTGGCCAACGGCCGCACACCGATATCCGCTATCGACGCAGGATATAGCCGTGCAATGTCGACCATTGTTGACTCCAACCTGACGACATTGATTGCAGCAATCATTCTGTTTGCATTCGGGACAGGACCTATTAAAGGGTTCGCTGTTACGCTCGGTATCGGGATTGTGACATCATTTTTCACCGCCATCATGGTTACACGTTTGTTGGTCATCACATGGCTGCGCAAGAAGCGCCCGGAAACATTACCGGTATAGAAGGATAAGTTATGAAGGGTTTACGCATTATTCCTGAGGATACGTCGATTAACTTCATCGGCTTCCGTTTCGTTGCCTATGTATTGTCGGCGATATTGATTATCGGATCGATTTTCATCACGGCGCAACGCGGTCTGAATTTTGGTATCGATTTCACAGGCGGTACAGTTATCGAGATCAAGACACCGATTGAGCCTGATCTGGGTGAGTTTCGAAAGGCTCTGAATGAGCTTGATCTTGGTGCAATCTCTATTCAGGAGTTCGGTGCAGCCGACGATTTGTTGATCCGTTTGCCGCAGCAAGGTGATGATCCGGAGATACAGCAGATGGCGATCGAAGATGTTCGTCAGGCCATTGATGATATTTATGCAGATGACGGTGAGGTTGATTATCGCCGAATTGAGTTTGTCGGACCGCAGGTCGGTGAGGAATTGAAGCAACAAGGTATGTTGGCGGTTTTGTTCTCGATGATCGGTATTCTGGCCTATGTCTGGTTTCGATTTGAGTGGCAGTTCGGTGTGGCTTCTATTGTCGCATTGTTACATGACGCGATTGCGACGATCGGTTTGTTTGCGCTGACCCAGATGGAGTTTAACCTTTCTACCGTGGCGGCGATTTTGATGATTGCCGGTTATTCGATCAACGATACGGTGGTTGTGTTTGACCGTATTCGTGAGAATTTGCGTAAGTTTAAAAAGATGCCTTTGCCGGAATTGTTTAATATGTCGGTGAACCAGATGCTCAGCCGAACATTGATGACATCCGTGACAACATTGTTGGCGTTGATTGCGCTTTATGTGTTTGGCGGAGAGGTCATTCAAGGCTTTATCTATGCGCTGATTTTCGGGATTATCGTGGGTACATATTCATCCGTATTTGTCGCGTCGCCTGTATTGTTGCTGACAAACCTGAAGCGTTCGGAAGTTCAAACGGGCGGAGAAGCGCAGGAGGCGTAAATGGACGTCACGCCGCTCGTTAAAGCCGATCAACAAATCATCCAAAGCTATGCCAATGGCCGCTTTAAAGTTAGTGGACAGACGTATGAAAGTGCGGTGTTTGTGCTGCCTGACCTTACGCAAGCTTGGGGGTATGAGGGCGAAATCGGTGGGTTAGCGGAAAGTGACTTCGATTTTCTGGTCGAGCGCGCGGATGATATTGATGTGGTTTTGCTTGGTTGCGGTAAAATGACGACGTTTTTGCAGCCTAAGCTAAAAAAATCCCTAAAAGACAAAGGTTTAAGTGTGGATGTCATGGATTCCGGAGCCGCATGCAGAACTTACAATGTCTTGATGGCCGAAGGGCGTCGCGTTGCTGCTGCACTTTTACCCGCCTAAGTTTTTGTAAAAACATCACTTTTTTGGCAGTTTCTTCATAAAAATTTAGGGTTTTTCGCCTAACATTGTGCCTACGAGTAAAAGAATATGCCAATCAATGGCTTACGTGGGTGTGTATAGATGGCGGGACCATCCTATTTTGATCAATTGAAGACGTATCTGACGAGCGCGGAAAGCCGCGACGGATCGCCGTTGATTCTGACCAATCCCGATAATTCCGAACAAACAGTCGAAATTGCTTTGCAGACTTTACCTGACCGCCCTGATGGCTGGCCGGCTGATTTGCCCGAGCCTGTAATGCTTGAAGGGGAGCATGCGTCGGGTATTGCGTATGTGAATGGTGATGACGGCGAGCCGTATTTGTTGTTACGTGATCCGGCAAGCGGTGCACCTGTCGCGATGACGTATGACGACCTGACGCAGCTTTATGCCAGTATGGCTAGACCGATTATTGAGGCGGCTAAAGCCGATACTATGGGATTTGATCCATACCGAAATGAAGAGTTGCCAAGCAAGCATGTGTATTCACCCGATCTTGTCGAGATTGAAGGCGGTCCTCAGGATGGAGCGGTGCTTCGTCAGGCCGTGTTGGCAGCAGACGGCACTATCGAGCGTTTTGGTGGTAATCATATTGGTGCACAAATTGTTCTGGTTGATCCGTCTCTACGCGAGGGAGATACACCGGACAATCCAATAACGCGCGACTCTGTAACGGCTTCCGGATCGACACTAAAAGACGTGATGATTTTAAGCCGAACGGAAATCGAGAACGCGGTGCTTCTGGAACAAATTCGTGATTATACAAACATGCTTATCGGCGCGGTTGACCGTGACAGCACTACCGGAATTAATTTCGGGAATGTGCCTGTCGCGGAAATATCAGCTGCGGTTGAGGTTAGAACTTTTGAAGCGCCCGCGTCCGAGCCGGTGGTTGTTGTGAATACAAATGATACGGTTCCTGAAGGGCTGGATGGTGCGCGTGAAAGCCGTGTTCGTGAACGGGTTGCACCATCATTAGTCGATGAGGGCGAGGCTGACGTTACTGTTACTGTTGAGCATCCGCCTCAAGATGTTATTCCCGAACCTGTCGAAGGGTATAATCTTGCTGATGAACTGGCGGGTATCCGCGCAAAACCGTTGGAAACAATGGAAGGTAATCCGATTTTGCCGGGTAAGGCGGCACGGGTTCTTGAAACTATCCGCAGAGAGCTTGGTACGCCGCCGGATTTAGATCGGGTAGCCGATTTTTTTGATGGACGGGATCCTTATAAAACTATTGAAGATGGATGGCAGGCCGTTGCGGCTCAGTATATCCATGACAGCGTTGAGGCCGGTGCGCCTATGCCTCTCGGAGAGGGTACTGCGTATCATCAAGCGATTGCAGCTTTGGAGCAAGGGCGCGTAGAAGATGCTCGTACTTTGCTTGATGGTGGTGAACCTGAAGCTGTGGTTGAAGAAGTTTACAGCCCCGGTGCCAAGCTTGATGGGGTTGAAGTCGCGGATGTTGAGCCTGCCTCGGGTGATGCGGATACGGAATTATCAGAAAAAGTTGAAGCTGTTTCACGAGAGATTGAGTGGCGTTTGTCCGCACTTGAGGACTATGAAAGTGCAGGTAATGACTGTGTAGACGGCATTATCAAGAAAGGCATGCTTGAAGGTGCAATTGCTTCTGTGCGCACAAACTTTGCGGATGCAATCTCCGAAAACGGAGTGATTGATATTAGCAAGTTGCCCGTCGAGCCAGGCGATGATTTACACCGCCTCGCTGAACGTATGAATGAAGTTACAACGGAAATGAATGAGCAGTACGGGCTTCAAAGTGCGGAAGATTATGCAGCTTCCGCGCAATGTGCCGAGCCACCGCCCGGTCCTTAAATTAAGCAGCGAGCTTAATCGGGCCTTTTTCGAACAATTCAGCTACATATTCCCAATTGACGAGATTATCGACGAATGCTTCGAGGTATTTAGGACGCGCGTTACGGTAGTCGATGTAGTAGCTGTGTTCCCAGACATCACAACCGAGTAACGGTGTTTTGCCGTATACGAGCGGGTTTTCACCATTCGGTGTGGACACGACTTCGAGTTTACCGGATGCGCCGTCTTGCGCGAGCCAGACCCAACCTGAGCCGAATTGACCTGCACCTTTTTTCAAGAACTCATCACGAAAAGCGTCATAACCGCCGAGGTCTTCTTTGATCTTTGCTTCGAGCTTGCCGTCCATGGATGAACCGCCGCCATTGGCCTTCATCCAATTCCAGAAATGGATGTGGTTGTAATGCTGGCCGAGCTGGTTAAATAGACCGCCATGTTTTGGGTCTTTAAACGCACTTACCATCGCTTGTTCGAGGGAGGCATCTTCCAAACCTGTTCCCTGAATGAGTTCGTTTCCTTTTACGACATAGGCGTTATGGTGCTTGTCGTGGTGGAATTCGAGTGTTTCTGCGGACATATATGGATCAAGAGCATCATATGCATAGGGCAGTTCCGGAAGTTCGTAAGACATTGAGGGCTCCTTTGTTTGAATTCGCGAATTAATCTCTGTAAAACAACAACACCTAACCTAATGCAACTGTTCCGATACTCAAGGGAAAAGGCACAATTTAATGAAAAGCACCGAGGCTCAGAATTATTGCGCGCAATTTGTGCAGGAGAATGATCCTGACCGTTATTTGATTTCGATGTTTGCGCCCGTGCAGAGCAGGGATGCGCTTTGGGCGTTGTTTGCCTTTAATCACGAAATTGCAAAAACCCGCTCGGTTGTCAGTGAGACACAGTTGGGCTTGATCCGCTTGCAGTGGTGGAGAGAGGCGATTAACGCCATATATGACGGCGGTGAGGTTCTAGAGCATGGCGTGGTGCAGGCGTTGGCAGTCGCGATTAAGACATATGAATTGCCGTTGGAGCATTTCGAGAACCTGATTTATGCGCGGGAGTTCGATTTGGAGGATGTTCGTCCCGGTAATCTTGAAGGCTTGCTGAATTATGCAGACTTCACGACAACGCCGTTGATGAAGCTGGCTGTGCATGTTGTTGGCGGTGATGCGGAAGGCGAGCCTGTGCAACCGATTTCAGTTAATTATGCGCTGGCAGGTATCTTGCGCAGCGTTCCGCATTTTGCGCAGGAAAAGCGGTGTTTATTGCCTGAGGACATGATGAAAGCGCATGGGCAGCGGTTGGACCACCTTTACGACTTAAAACCGTCGGAAAACCTGCCTGAATTGGTGTCCGAGATAACCGAACATGCTGTGTTTGGCGTGAAAGCCCAAAGCCCGTTGCTCAAAAAGACACAGAAACTGGCAGAAATTTACCTTAAACAGCTGAAATCAGCCAATTACGACGTGTTTTCACGCAAAATAGCGCAAGAACCCGCGCTTAAGGTGTTGCGTTTGGCGGTGTTTTAATGCTGCGATATTATGGAATTGCATTAATTTTTTCGCCATTCTATAATGATATCAGGGCTATAGGGTTAGGAAGATTATGGTAGATCCGATAACGGGTGCCGGTAATCCTGCGAATGTTGGGCAGGTAAACCGCTCTCAAAACAACAGAAATGAAAATAATACGACATCTGTCGACGCGCCTGCCGATGTGCAAGCGGGCGATCAGATTGATCTATCGCCGGAAGCTTTGGAAGCACAGGCGAATGATCAGGCACGCGAGGTTAGAACAATTCTGGAGCAAGACCAGAATGAAGTTCTGTCCGGCGATGCCGAACGCGTAAACGCGCTTCTTTAATTTTCGTTTTGAATTTCAGTATCAGCGTCTTCGTCGTTAGACGGGGGCGCTAATTCGTTTTCAGGTGGTGCTAAATCGTCTGGAACAGGTTCGTCCTCCACCGGAATTTCTTCTTGGCTTGGCTCTTCCTGTGGTTTTTCTCCCAGAATGGCGCGGGCATAATTTTGTGTGGGGGAGAAATTATCCGCGAACTTTACTGTATCTACTGCGGCGGCAATTTTCGGGTCTCCCCATTTTTTGACATTCAGGGCTGTGCGTTGGTCTTTGATGAAAACACCTTCACCGTTTTCGATAGAGACACGACCTGTTTCGGTCGTGAAGAGTACCTTGCCGTCAAAAACAAAGACGCCGAATTTCTGGTCAAGCGATCCGCCCCAAACGGTTGTTCCGCGAATGCCAATAGAACCAAAGCCCGTATCGATGGTGACGTTTTTATTGTCTTTGGGCAGCAGGCCGCTCATCCAGACAAACGGGCCTTTAATCGTAAAGTCGCCTTTGTTGTTGTCGGTATCTGCAGGGTCGAAAACATATGTGTTCATTTCAAGGCGTGTGTTGCTGCCCAGTACGAGTTCTGTTTCATCTTTGAATTCGATAAGTGCGCGTGCGTTGCTTTCGGTCTCAACGACATCATCCATAAACACCGGATCACCGTTTTCAACGGATGTTTCTTCATTTTCATCAAGCACAAAGACACCGCCGGAAACTGCGATGAATTTGCCGATTGGCGTTTCTGTCTGCGCTTGTGCAGTAAGGGGCAGGAAAATCAGGCACAACAAGGTCAGGGTAAAAAATCGCATGGTTCGGTGTCTCTCGTTTGAATTCTCAAGAATGATTAAAGGCTTCATTTTTTAAAAAGTACAGGGCTTGTTCGATGACTTTCGGGTTGAACATCATGAAGCTGTGCGTTGCTTTTAAAACGATGTGGTCGGTCATGCCGTCGATTTTTGTGCGCTCGACAGGGACAATGCCGTCATGTTCCCCCTCCAGAACCCACGGGGCGAGCGGGTTGATGGATGCGCTGCCTGCGATAATGCCAAGCGGGTAGTCTATATCGCCCGTGATGTGTTCGTGATTGGTGCGTAGCTGCGGTCCTGCCGGGCCAAAAACTCTGCGGAATGTGTCGCCGAGTATTTTGTGGTCATCGAAGAAGTCGGCAAATTCACTGCCTGAATTCGGCGGTGCAAGCATTACAACACGGCCGAGGTTCTTTGGTCTTTGCGTTGCGATGACATAGCGCGCGATCAAACCGCCCATTGAATGGGTGATGAAATGCATCGGCGTGTCTTCATCGTAATAGGGGTGGGACTGGATCGTACTGATCACAAATGTGGTTATATCCTCGAGCGACATTTTGCGGGAGGGGTACAGAACATTGATGGTTTTGAATTCGTTTTTTTTGAGCGTGTGTTCAAGCGCGAGCATGTCGGTTTTACTGCGCAGAATTCCATGAAGAAGAACAACAATTTCTTGTGACATAGGTGTTTTTAGTCCGTTTGGTTTTTCGCTTTTTACCCCAAAACAGTGTATACTTAAAGGAACAAGTAGTGTTGGGAAAACTCCAGGAAGGGGAATTGCCATGTCCGGTATTATCGGCGCAAGTATTGCGCAAAGCACAACCGTTTCTTTTTCGAAATCCGTTGAAATCAATCACGAGCAGCGCGCTGCTGCGTTATCTGCGCGTGCATATCTGGGCAGTTCAAGCGACGTGCCTGACGATCAGTTTTCCAAAGTTTTCGACGTTGTTGATATTTCTGAAGACGCACAACGTAAATTGCGCGAAGACCGAGAGTTCGCATTGCAGCTCGCATCATTGGTGCAGGGGCGAAACGGCGTCGAGGATGATGCGCCGTTACTACAGCGCGGATCGTTGCGCGTGGATGCGGGGGCGATCGCCGTGCAGGAGAATT
>CAZLTT010000044.1:5898-17077 GCA_964562515.1 uncultured Micavibrio sp. | reverse complement strand
ATAAGAGGTAACGACTGTGTCGACCTCTTCCTGTACTGATGCAATCCCAGTCACAACCGCTTCCTGACCAATATACAGGTGACAGAAACCACCAATCAGGCCCATTCCATAGAGTTGCCCTGCTTTTTCTTCAAAGCGGCGGATAAGCAGCATATCGCGATACAGCTTTTGCAATTCTTCCGGTGATGGTGTGGGTTCAGTGTTGGAAACACTCTTCAGACTAGGCTTTTTCTTGGATGACTTTTTCGAACTCGATTTGGCCACGTAATGCTCTCCACAATGGTTACAGATTGAACATATGGATCATGTGCTAACGTATTTCCAGTGGGCTTTCCAGTAAAAACGAAGCGTTTTTGCAGTGCAAAACGTTGAAAAGCTTAGAGAAAATCAAATTTTACGAATTTTTGTAATTTAATTACCGAAGATAACCATCTCGTCAGGCGCTCTGTAACCAAGCTTCAGCCTTACCTGCTCCTCAAGAAGATCCTTGTTGACCGTACCCGGACGCATCATTGAAACCTTTTTATGCAAATTTTCTTTCTTATATGAAAGATCGTCATTTTTTTGCGACATTGTCTCTATTTGCTTCTCAAGGCTATAGTATTTAAGGACAGAACGATTACCCAAAACAGTGTGGTAAGAGAAGTAAAAACAAAGGCAAAGACCAATCAGGAAGAAGAGGTTTTCTTTGAGGATGTTGTTGTGAGAGAGAAGCTTGTTCATGTCCCTAGTGAATCACAAACCGAGTCTGTGGACAAGTCCAAAAATGCAATAGATTCAATGACTTAATGTGTACATAACAAGAACAAACATAGCTAAGTGATTCTTTTGACTCACTTTTTCAAAAACAAAAAAACTTTCAGTTATTTTTTAGCGAAGGCGGTGCGCCCGCGTCTCTTGCGCTTAACCCGCTTTATACCCACCTTAATTCTTCGGGGGATTTTGGATTGCGTAATTAAATCGCGCTTATCAACCATATAAAGCCACATAGGCGTCGCGAGAAGACTAAGAGAAATAATAGCGACGACAAACTTATAGCCCTCATGCTGGATGGTCCCTGCCCCCAAACCGATCGCCGCGAGAATGAAAGAAAACTCCCCGATCTGCGCTAGCGCGGCCCCTGTGATGTAAGCATCATCCTTATCCATGCCCTGCCATCGAAGTACGTGATAATTCACGACAGTCTTGAGGAACATCGCAAAGAACAAAAGCATGAGCGTTGCAGCAAGATTTTCCCAAAGAAATTTGAGATCAATCAGCAAACCAATCGAAAGGAAAAACACCATGATCGTTACATCGAAAATGGGCTTGGTATGCTCCTCTAGCTCATGGCTCTTCATGGTATGTCCAAGCAGAATACCCGCCAAAAAAGCACCATAAGCCGCAGATATGCCTAAAAACCCTGCGATTGCGGCTGCGCTGAAGCAAAACGCAAGCGCCGTGATCGCAACCTGACCGCGCATCGCATCGGCCTTAATGCTTTCAAACTTGCTCCAGACAAAATCAAAAACCTTCGGCTTTTTGGTCAAAAGGACCATAACACCCGCTAGCAGAAGTACGGCAGCCACAAGCCTGAAAATACCGTCGTAGTTAAAGCCCTCGCCGGTATTCAATGCCCCGATGATAAGCACCATCGGAATAAAGGCCAGATCCTGCCCGACAAGAATACCTACACTCGACTGCCCTATTTTCGTATCCCTTAAGTTCATCTCTTCCAGAATTTTAAGGGCGACAGCTGTACTACTCAAAGCAACAGCAAAGCCGAGCAATATTGAACGATTAATTGGCCAATCAAACACTGCACCCAGAATACCCATAGCGAGTAAGCCGAAACCGATTTGCGTGGCACATGTAATGATCGAGAGTTTAGAAACGCTTTTAAAACTTTTCAGGTCGATTTCCATACCGACAATAAAAAGCAAAAGCAAAATCCCAAGCTCAGCAAGCAGAGATACCTCTTCTTGCCCCTTAACAACCCCAAGTACCGAGGGGCTCAGGATCAAACCGACAATGATATATCCGACAAGAACGGGTTGTTTGAGCTTTTTGAATACAGCCCCGCCGAGGAAAGCCGCGGCGAGAACCATAGCAAGATGAGTTAAAGCGTGATGGTGATCCATGGGGAAACACTACACGCTTTGTAATACTCCCCCAAGGAAAAGAAGTGCTTAAGCGGCGCTTTTCGCTTTCTGACCAAAGCTCACAGGCGCGCGTAAAAAGCCCGCACCTTCATAAGCGGCTTGCGGCCCTAGCTCTTCCTCAATACGGAGCAATTGGTTGTACTTCGCAGTACGGTCGGAACGCGACAAAGAACCTGTTTTGATTTGGCCTGCGTTTGTAGCAACAGCCAGATCAGCGATAGTCGCATCTTCTGTCTCGCCGGAACGGTGCGAAAGAACAATACCAAACCCGGCCTTCTTCGCCATCTCAATCGCTTTCAGAGTTTCGGACAAAGTTCCGATCTGATTAACCTTCACAAGAATCGCATTGCCTGCGCCCTCTTCGATACCACGCGCTAAACGCTCGGGGTTTGTTACATACAAATCATCACCAACGAGCTGCACAGTTTGCCCCAGTGTCTGCGTCAGGCTCTTCCAGCCGCTCCAGTCATCTTCACCAAGCCCGTCTTCAATAGAGACAATCGGGTATTGAGAGCAGAGCTGCTCATAATAACGAACCATTTCATCGGAAGACAAAACCTTACCCTCGCCCTCCAGATGGTACTTACCGTCCTTGTAGAATTCAGTGGATGCGGCATCCAAGGCAATCACGATGTCTTCGCCAACACGGTACCCTGCGGCTTCAATTGACTTCATGATAAAGTCTAGTGCTTCTTGTGAAGACTTTACAGCAGGGGCAAAACCGCCTTCATCACCAACATTCGTATTATGACCCGCATCTGAAAGTTGCTTTTTCAGAGCATGGAACACCTCTGCGCCTGCACGAAGACCTTCGGAAAAATCCTGCGCCGCGATCGGCATAATCATGAATTCCTGAATATCAACGGGGTTATCGGCATGCGCACCGCCATTAATGATGTTCATCATCGGGGTTGGTAATGTATGTGCGAATGATCCGCCAACATAACGGTAAAGTGGCATATCGAGTTCATCAGCCATAGCTTTAGCAACAGCGAGAGACACACCGAGAATACCGTTCGCACCAATGCGTGCCTTGTTCTCTGTGCCGTCGATCTCGATCATCTGCTGATCGATATAAAGCTGCTCCTCGGCATCCAGACCTATAAGCGCTTCGTAGATTTCTGTATTCACAAAATTAACCGCTTGCGTAACACCTTTACCCAAGTAACGGTCCTTATCACCATCACGAAGCTCAACCGCTTCATAAGCACCTGTCGATGCTCCTGATGGCACAGCCGCACGGCCCTTTGCTCCCGTTTCCAATTGAACGTCAACTTCTACTGTAGGGTTTCCACGGCTATCCAGAATTTCGCGAGCGTGAATATCGATGATGGCAGTCATTTTTAAGGCAGTCCTTTTGCTAAACAATCCAAGTTATGGACGTTTTAAAGCAAGGATGCGGGAGTTAAAAGAGTAAAGTTAGGCTTCGGTGTCTACTTCTTGCCCTGTAGACGACGCAGAAACCCCGCCATCATCTTCTCTCAGGTCACGGGCAATCTGATTATCGGATAAACCTGACCGCAAAGCCAAGATGCCCTGCTGCAGAGCCTCAACTGAGGATGTCGTGCCTACATTGAGAGAAAACAGAGAGTTAAAGTTAGACGTAGAGGACTCTAAAAACCGCTTATTCGCAGCGCGTGCATTCGATGACAAACCAACACTGTTGCGATTGATACGACGTCCGACTTCGAGCAGGTCAGGCGCGCTAAAACCACCGTCCAATAAAGACGGCTGGGACGCCGCTACACCACGTACATTGGCGAGCGTCGCTGCATTTGCGAATCTGGATGCTCCGGGAATTGATCCGGCCATAAGCCAAAGCCTCCTGCTATCAAAGTCTGTGGTTTACTACCACACCCCTATATTCTAGCTGTTTTTGGCGATTTTGTCGAGTTTTTGAAGGGTTTCCAACAATCCGCGCATATCTTCCAATTTGACCATGTTTGGCCCGTCAGACGGCGCATTATCGGGATCTTGGTGCGTTTCCATGAAAACACCCGCAACACCAACAGCAATCGCAGCACGTGCAATGACGGGAACCATCGTACGGTCACCACCGGATGAGCTTCCCTGCCCGCCCGGTTGTTGAACAGAGTGCGTCGCATCCATAATCACCGGATATCCGGTTTCCGCCATAATCGGCAAGCTACGCATATCCGAAACCAAAGTGTTATAACCAAATGAAGCCCCGCGCTCAGTTAACAAGATATTGTCATTTCCGCTCTCTGAAACTTTTGCAGCAACATTCTTCATATCCCAAGGCGCAAGAAACTGGCCTTTTTTAACATTGATCACCGCGCCCGTATTGGCAGCCGCAATCAGAAGGTCTGTCTGACGACATAGAAATGCGGGGATTTGCAACACATCCACATGCTCGGCGACCTCTGCACACTGCTCTGCGGTGTGAATATCGGTCAGCATCGGAACACCGAATTCTTTCTTTAAATCGGCGAATACAGGCAAAGAAGCATCAAGCCCCATACCCCGCACGCCTTTAAGGCTTGTACGGTTCGCTTTGTCGAAAGATGTTTTATAAATGAACTTTATGCCGAGCTCACGCGTTAACTCAGTAAGAGCACCACACATATCAAAGGCGTGGTCGCGAGATTCCATTTGGCATGGCCCTGCTATTAATGCGAACGGGCTATCATTGGATATTTCCAGATTTTGAACGGTAACTGTTTTCATTGATTACGCTTCTTGATTTCAGATTGTGTGGTTTATAGCACTTTTAAAAAAGGAAAAACATGACTGAAGTAAAAGAAAAACTAGAACATAGCTTGGATCAAGCAGAAAAAATTGTATCGGCCGTAACTAAAGACGAGCCTGAAACAAATAAAGAGGCGCGAAGACGTCAACCTTGGATGCCAGTAGCAGGATCAATGCTAACAGCCTTGATACTCCTCGCAGTATTCAGCGCTTTTGCCGCGTAGGCAGTTGATTAGACGAGCCTGCTTTTGGCAACTGCTGCTTCAATGAAGCTTACAAATAATGGGTGTGGGTCAAATGGTTTCGATTTCAATTCAGGATGATACTGCACCCCGATGAACCAAGGATGATCATCGCGCTCAACCATTTCGGGCAACTTACCATCGGGTGACAATCCGGAGAAGATTAACCCCTGCTCTTCAAGCTGCTCTTTGTAATTAATATTGACCTCATAGCGGTGACGATGGCGCTCGCTAATCTCGGTAGCATCATAAATCTCTGCCAGTTTAGACCCGGCAACCAACTTTGCAGGATAAGCGCCTAGACGCATAGTGCCACCAAGGTCCTCATCTTCTGCTCTTTGCTGCAATTCATTGCCCTGCACCCATTCGGTCATCAGACCAACGACATGGGAGCCACCCTCTTCCAACTCACTGGATGTTGCGTCTTTGATCCCACAAAGGTTACGTGCGGCTTCGATAATTGCCATTTGCATACCAAGGCAAATCCCGAAATACGGTATCTTATTCTCACGCGCATACTGAACTGCGGCAATCTTGCCTTCCGTTCCGCGTTTGCCGAAACCACCGGGAACCAGAATACCGTGAACACCATGCAGCGCCTCTGTATTGCCGTCCTCGAGGGTTTCCGCCTCGATAAATTTCAGCTTTACCTTCACCTTGTTCGAGATACCGCCATGGATAAGTGCTTCGTTCAAAGATTTATAGCTGTCGGCCAAATTCGTGTATTTACCGACAATCCCGATCTTCACTTCACCTTCCGGCTCTTTGATACGGCGAATAATGCGCTCCCAGATCGATAGATCGAGATTGGCAATATCCTTAATGCCAAATACATCCATAACCTGATGATCCAACCCTTCCGCGTGATAGGAAAGAGGAACTTCATAGATCGAAGACACATCAAGTGCCGGGATAACCTTCTCTTCATCGATGTTACAGAACAACGCAATTTTGCGGCGCTCTTCATCATCGATAGGACGATCCGCACGACACAGCAGAATCTGTGGGCGAATACCGTAACTCATCAATTCTTTAACGGAGTGCTGCGTCGGCTTGGTCTTCAACTCACCCGCCGCAGGAATATACGGCAACAAAGTCACATGAATAAACAAAGCGCGGTCATTACCGACCTCATTACCAAACTGACGGATTGCCTCTAGGAATGGCAGAGATTCAATATCACCGACAGTTCCGCCAATCTCGCACAACACGAAATCGGCCGTACCCTCTTTTTCATGGATAAAGTCTTTAATTTCATTGGTGATGTGCGGAATAACCTGAATAGTCGCACCCAAATAGTCACCGCGACGCTCTTTTGCCAGAACCTCGGTATAAACCTGACCGGTGGTGATGTTGTCATTTTTGCGCGCAGGAACACCCGTGAAACGTTCATAGTGCCCAAGGTCGAGGTCGGTTTCTGCGCCGTCATCGGTCACATAGACCTCTCCATGCTGAAACGGGCTCATCGTACCCGGGTCTACGTTCAGGTATGGGTCAAGTTTACACAGGCGGACTTTATAGCCACGAGCCTGCAATAACGCGCCAAGCGCAGCGGAGCCAAGGCCTTTGCCCAATGAGGACACAACGCCGCCGGTAATGAAAATATATCGTGTCATAGTTAATTTTCTACAGGCACCTCAGGAGGCTCTGCAGGAGTTACGGGTTCTTGTATAGGTAATTCAATATTCTCGACTGGCACTGCCGGCTCACCCTCTTCGAGAGCATCCAACAAGCCCACAGGCTGGCTATTTTGTCCCGCGAGGATACCAAGAGCCAGACTTGTGCAGAAAAACGCGACTGCGCACAACGCCGTCGCACGTGTAAGAAGGTTGGCTGTGCCCTTTGCTGTAGCCAGACCGCCAAGGCCGCCGCCACCGCCACCAATACCAAGGCCACCGCCTTCTGAACGTTGCAGAAGTACTAGGCCGATGATCGCGAGCGCCAAAAATAGATGAATTACTAAGAGTACATTTTCCATGGAAAGCCTTTGTAGTGAATTTAAACGGCCTTTGCAATAGCAAGAAAGTCTTCTGCCTTCAAAGATGCACCGCCAATCAATGCACCATCCACATTTTTAAGCGAAAGTATCTCTGAAGCGTTGTCAGGCTTAACAGATCCGCCATACAAAATACGTATGGTTTCAGACGTTGATGAATATTGCGCGAGCTGCTCACGAATGAACGCATGCATATCTAAGATATTCTCGGGTGTCGCAACATTCCCCGTACCTATTGCCCACACGGGCTCATAAGCCACCGCAACGGTATCAAAATTCTCTAGCTGAGGAAGCCCTGCCCGCAATTGTTCTTCAATAACGGCTTTTTCCTGCCCTGCATCGCGCTGTTCTTGTGTTTCGCCAACACAAAGGATTGGCGTAAGATCATAACGAAGCGCAGTTTTTACCTTCTCACCGACAAGCGCATCCGACTCACCGCATAAATGCCTGCGTTCGGAATGACCGAGAATAACATATGTACAACTTGAGTCTCTGAGCATCGCTGCGGATATCTCTCCGGTATGTGCGCCATTGTCATGCGCAGAGCAATCTTGTGCTCCGAAACGCAATTCGGGAAAACCGTATATAGCGTGGCGCACCGCCGGAATATGCAGAAACGGCGGACATACAACCATTTCACATTTCGCGAGAATTTCCTTTTGAGCATCCAGGGCATTGATCGTATTCGCAATCAGGACACGTGCATCCTCCATGCTTCCATTCATTTTCCAGTTGCCGACAATAAGCTTTTTCATTCCCGTATTGCTCCTCTTGTAACTACGCCTTATAGTGCAAGCCGAATGCATAAAACTCAAGCCTTACAACGGCTCGATAAACAAAAAATTTAAAGGATAAAGCTATGGTCATGACCGCTTTGCGTGACGGCGCATCAGGTGGCATTTTGAAGTATTTTCTACTGGGTATTCTGGCGCTCGCCGCCGGAGGACTGGTCTTCACGGATATGGGTGGCTTCTTTAGAGGCGGAATAACCAACTCCGATGTAGCCAGAGCAGGAAAACACAACATCTCTGTAGTACAGTTTGACCGTACATTACGTGCAACTTTGCAACGCTTTAACCTCACTCCCGAACAAGCCTGGAATATTGGCTATGTTAACGAAGTCCTCAAGGGCGAAATGCGCGCAAGCCTGTTGCAACAAGAAGCCCAGAATCTTGGCGTGCACGTAAACAACGAAATAATCGCAGAAAATATTCAGGACATGTTGGCCCCAATGGTCCAACCGGGACAACGCCCCGCTGATGTTTTGCAACAGGTTCTAAGAGCACGAGGCATGAGCGAACAACAAATGGCTGCGGCTTTGCGTCGTGATATGAACGTCAACTTCGTCAGCAACACAATACAATCCGGCTTTCTTCCGGTTGCTGATCTGTTGGCAAAAGATTACGCGCTGTATGAATCGGAAAAAAGAAACGTCTCCTACATACTCTTTGAGCATAAAGACGTAAAAGACATCGAAAAACCGGATGAAACCGTGCTGCTCACATTCTATGACGGCGTGAAGGAAGCATTCGCCAAACCGGAAATGCGCAAAGTGACCGCAGTGATCATCGATAACGAGAAACTTAAGCAGTCACTCGACATCTCCGATGAAGAGCTCAAAGATATCTATGAACGCTCCATCGACAGCTACAAAGTCGAAGAAACCCGTAATATCGAACAACTGATCATCAGTGACGAAGAGCAAGCCAAAGCGATCGCTGAAAAGGCAAATAACGGTCAATCACTTGAAGCTGCAACAAAAGACGTTATCGGCAACACAACCGACCTGATCCCCGCCAAAGATGTGCGTAAACTGGAACTGCTCGAAGAACTCCGCGACACAGTTTTTGAAGCAGAAGAGAAGACATTACTCGGTCCATTGGAAAGCGTATTGGGATACCATGTAATTGACGTGAAGTCTGTTAAACCCGCCCGCACCATTCCGTTTGAGGATGTAAAGAAAGACATCAAGGCGGAGCTCATGGAGACACGTCTGCTCGACGCGCAATATGATCTATCCGCCAGTGTAGATGACTATTTGGCCGCGGGCGAGGATATCGCCATCATCAAAGAGGAGCTTGACGTAGAAGCCCAAGAATTCCCGTTCAGCACAAGTTTCGGTATTGGCGAAGATAACAAACCTGTCTTCGTAGAGGCTTTCGGTCCCGACGCGACATCCATTACCCGTGACATTTTTGATCTGGGCGAAGGTGAAGCTACGCAAATCATAGAACTGGCTGACGGACGCCAGGTTGCATTCATCATTGATGAAATCAAACCCAAAACTTACACACCGTTCGAAGACGTTAAAGCCGACCTTGAGCAACGTTGGATGAATGACGCCAAGCGTGCTGCGAACATTAAATCCGTTACAGCCATGTTGGAAAGCGCCAAAGCAGAAGGTACAGCTCTAAGTTCCCTTGCAAAAACAAACGGCAAGGCGATCCAGAAGGTAAACGATATATCCCGCTCGGAATCGGCCAAGGCGCAATTGAACAAGATGAACATCCTCTCAATCTACACCGCACCAAAAGACAGTCTGTTCGTTATGGATCTCGGCAAAGGTGTTGCGATTGGGGAAGTAACAAAAATCGAAGTTACAGACACATTTGAAGATGAACAGCTCAGCTCGACCAAAAGCGCCATCCGACAGGAACAGCAAAAAGAATCATTTGATTCATATGTACAATCATTGGGTGACCGCTACACAACGCGGGTCAATGAGCGCCTTTTGGAAAGCGTATACGGACCGGAAAGTCAGCAATAGTGTCTACAATTACTCCTGACTTTGCTCAATTTCAAAAAACGTTCAGCGCCGGTAAAACTCAACTGCTGACACATCAGTTTGCGGGCGATCTTGAAACCCCCGTCGGTACGTATCTAAAACTATGCATCGACGAGCCCTACTCATTCTTGTTGGAATCTGTTGAGGGCGGCAATGTTTTGGGTCGTTATTCGATTATCGGCTATGACCCCGACCGCCTCTGGAAATGCAGCAAAGGCGAAGTCACACTTCAGAACGCAGACGGCACACCAATTGCTAACACTGAAGACAACGCCCTCACCTCATTAAAGGCGCACGTGAAAGCGTGCCATATAGACGATGCCCCCGAAGACATCCCGCCGATGGCGGTGTCTGGATTATTCGGCTATGTCGGCTATGACATGATCCGTCTGATTGAAGATATTCCCGACGAAAACCCGGATACACTCGGCATCCCTGACAGCATTTTGATGCGTCCCCGTGTCTTGGTGATTTTTGACAACGTAAAGCAAGTCATCACGATTGCCTGTCCTGTATATCAACACGGCAAAAATAGTGACGATGACGCGCAAGCAGTCTACGACAAGGCTTCTGAACGCCTGCAACAAACCTTGGATCAGGTGTTCACATACGTTGACCGTGCTCGCCTTAAACATGAAAGCACGATCCAAACACCGCTCGACGTTCAATCGAACATGACCCGTGAGGATTACCACGAAGCGGTCAAAAAATCGGTTAACTACACAATCGAAGGCGACATCTTTCAGGTCGTGCCCAGCCAACGCTTTTCCGTTGATTTCGACTTACCGTCATACGAACTCTACCGTTCTTTGCGGCGCGTAAACCCGTCACCGTTTTTGTTTCATGTATCACTCGGCGACTTTCAACTTGTCGGCGCCAGCCCTGAAATCCTTGTCCGCGTGCGCGATAACGAAGTGACCATCCGCCCGATCGCCGGTACACGCAAACGTGGCAAAACCGTTAGCGAAGATAATGCGCTGGCTGAAGAGCTTCTGGCCGACGAAAAAGAGCGCGCCGAACATCTCATGCTTTTGGACCTTGGCCGTAATGACGTTGGGCGTGTCGCCCAAGTTGGCTCTATCGATGTGAACGAGTCTTTCATCGTCGAACGCTATTCCCACGTGATGCATATTGTCTCCAACGTAAAGGCGCAGCTGAAAGAGGATGTTGACGTTATCGATGCGTTTTTCGCAGGCTTCCCCGCAGGCACAGTCAGCGGCGCACCGAAAGTACGCGCCATGGAAATCATCGATGAGTTGGAAAACACACGTCGCGGCTTTTACGCGGGCGGTGTTGGCTATTTCTC
>CAZLTT010000044.1:0-5798 GCA_964562515.1 uncultured Micavibrio sp. | reverse complement strand
TGCGCATCAGGCAACCACGCTTTTAAAGCATTAATCGTGACCTTTTTCGGATGGCCAATTGCAATCGCGTGCCCTTTTCTAACCGCGACAGCTTCAAGATTGCGCAAGGCTTTTGTAACAAACGCCTTCGTATCCTCATGGTCTAAAAACACATCGCGCACAGCAACAGGCAAGCCATATTCTCGTGCAGTTTCCGCCGCAATAGACGTCGAAATAGTACGCGAATCTACGAAGAACAAATCTTGATCCTTTAATGTCTCCATAACAACGGACATGATGGCAGGGTTCTGCGTCACTTTACTGCCCATATGGTTATTCAAGCCTACATAACCATCAAAAGTTCCGAATGCTGCATTCATATTCTCACGAACCGCATCAGCCTGCATGTCATCGGTAATCTTTATTGGCCCGAGGCTGACAGGGTTTGTCATCGCCTGCATCGGCATATGAATCATCAACTGATGCCCCTCCGCTGCCGCCTGAGCAGTCATACCTTGCAAATCCTCCGCATATGGCAAAAAGGCAAGCGTTAAGGGGGCGTCCAAGTCTATCGTTTTTTGACTGTTAGAACGGCTAACACCCATATCATCGATGATGATCGCAATTTTAGGGTTTCCATCAGGAATGATCGGCTGATATTTCGGTGCTACTTTTGTGGCCTTGGCAATGACAGGCGTAGCGGCCTCCTCCGTCGCCTCATAAGGCCCGTACGCATCTTTACCCAGTAAAAATGCCGCCTCAATCTCTTCAAGCTTTACATCAGGAACAGCGTATAAAGAGTTATTTTCATTGGTTAAAATCTCGATTTTAAAATGCGGCTTCGCAGAGGTCTTCGTATCTCCCCCTAAATCTGTCGAAACAGGCACACTCTGCGACACAACCATAAGCCCCAGAATAACAACAACGAGCAATAACGCATTAGAAGAAGTAAAAGTAGATTTCATAACGCAAATCATACGCGTTTTAGCGTTCCACCTCAATCATCCACAAAAGCAACACCATTTTATACCCACCTTTATCCACGCCCCTTTTTCGACGATAACTCTTGCGTTGCAGCACAAGAATACGCCATATACTCAAACCATGATTATTTTAATCGATAACTACGACAGCTTTACATACAACTTGGTGCAGTTTTTGGGCGATCTCGGTGTCGAGACAAGCGTCCATAGAAACGACAAAATCAGCGTAGACGACGTATTTGCGAAACAGCCAAAAGGTATTCTGATTTCACCCGGGCCTAGCGATCCGGACCATGCAGGGATTTGCCTCGACCTTGTTGCTAAAGCTGCATCTGAAAAAATGCCTCTGTTCGGTGTGTGCTTGGGACACCAGACAATCGGCCAGTCCTTTGGCGGAAAGATCGTTAAAGCCACACCGCAGCACGGAAAACTTTCAACCATCACACATAGCGGCCAAAGTGTTTTTCAAGGCCTCCCGCAGGACATTGAAATCACGCGCTATCACTCCTTAATTATTGAACGTGATACGATGCCTGACACCCTCGAAATTACCGCAGAAACCGAAGACGGTATTATCATGGGCGTACAACACAAAGAACTGCCGATACACGGCGTACAATTCCATCCGGAAAGCATCGCGACCCAACACGGTCACGACATGCTGAAAAACTTTATAGATATTTTATGAGCACCCTACCCGACGGACACACACCTTTAAGCGAAGAAGAAATGATCACGGCCATGACATCCATTATGGACGGTCAGGTTGATGAAGCTGCTTTGGCTGACTTTCTGGTGAATATGAATGATCGAGGCGAAACAGCCGAAGAAATTACCGGAGCAGCCCGTGTCATGCGCGAAAAAGCCACAAGCATCAAAGCCCCTTACGGCTCCGTTGACTGCTGTGGCACAGGTGGCGATAAAAGCGGCACATACAATATCTCAACAGCCGTCGCACTCGTTGCTGCCTCCTGTGGTGTTCCGGTCGCCAAACACGGCAACAGAGCCGCTAGCTCCAAATCCGGCGCAGCTGATGTGCTGGAAGTGCTTGGTGTTAATCTCGATGTTCCCAAAGAACGTTTGGAAGAAGCTCTTGAAACACTGCATTTCGCCTTTCTAATGGCACCGAACCATCATCAGGCTATGAAACATGTCGTCCCTGTGCGCAAAAAACTGGGACGCAGAACGATATTCAACCTTTTAGGGCCACTGGCAAACCCGGCAGGCACGCGCCATCAGCTAATCGGCGTGTTCGACAAAAAATGGCTAGAGCCCATGGCCGAAACGCTTCGAAATCTGGGAACAAAACGCGCATGGGTCGTTCATGGCTCGGACGGGCTCGATGAAATTACCGTCACCGGCCCAACAAACATCACAACTCTTGATGAAGAAGGCCGAATAGAAAGCAAAACGCTGACCCCTGAGCATTTCGGACTACCTACGCATGACTTGGAAAAGCTCAAAGGCGGCGATGCAGACGAAAACGCGCAGGCCTTGCGCGCCGTTCTAGAAGGCCAGAAATGCGCCTATCGTGATATTGTGCTTGCGAACACCGCCGCGGTCCTCGTTATTCAAGGTAAAAAGGACACTTTGGAAGACGCCGTTAAAACCGCGCAAGACACAATTGATTCCGGCTTGGCCCTTCAAACATTGAAAGATTACGTAGCCTTTTCACGGGGGCAGTCATGAGCGTTCTGCATAAAATTTGCGACGATAAGCGCGAGCATGTAGAGGCGCAGAAACAACAAACATCTTTGGATGAACTCAAAACACGCATAACAGAAACAGCACCTCCCAAAGGCTTCATCGAGAGAATAAAAAGCGTGAATGCTGAAGGCATTGCCCTCATTACCGAGGTAAAAAAAGCCTCCCCGAGTAAAGGCGTCATTCGCGAAGACTTTGATCCCAAAGAAATCTCTGAAACTTACAGAGATAATGGCGCGGCCTGTCTTTCCGTTCTCACCGATGAGCCTTATTTCCAAGGCTCCGACGAGATTTTTAAAACCGTACGTGCTTGCGTTGATCTACCTCTCTTACGTAAAGATTTTATGATCGACCCCTACCAAATCTATGAAAGCCGGGCTTTGGGCGCAGACTGTATCTTGATTATCATGGCCGCGTTGGAGCAAGACTGCGCTCAGGAGCTATATGACTTGAGTACAGAGCTCGGAATGGATGTATTGGTTGAGGTACACAATGCCGAAGAGCTCGAAAACGCCCTCGCCCTAAAACCACAAATGGTCGGCGTCAACAACCGCAACCTCAAAACATTGGACGTCGATATACAGACATCTTTCGACCTTATTGAAAAAATGCCCGCAGACATGACCAAAATCGCAGAAAGTGGAATCAGTGACGCTGACACCATCAAATCGATGCGCGAAAGCGGCTATGACGGATTTCTTGTTGGTGAAAGTCTAATGCGTCAAAGCGATATTGGAAGCGGCGTTCGAACCTTACGTGGAAAATAATTGACACAGAAGAGGAACTAAAGTAGAACAAAAAGTGTCTATCTGTGCTCTTTATAGCGAAATAAAGAGACAATATCACGAACGAGAGGACACGCCATGCTTACGAAAAAACAGCGTGATTTACTGCTTTTTATCCATCAACATCTCAGTGAAGATGATGTTCCGCCGTCATTCGAAGAAATGAAAAACGCTCTGGGCTTGAAATCCAAGTCCGGTATTCACCGCTTGATCAGTGGTCTGGAAGAGCGCGGATATATTGAACGTTTGCCACACAGAGCACGTGCGCTACAAATCAAAAAATTGCCTGAGGGCATCAAAAAAGATTCCGAAAGCATATCAAACGCAGTGACTGCGGCTTACGCGAATGAAAATCTGAGCAACTTTGATCAAGTGCCATTGCGCGGAAAAATTGCTGCCGGTACGCCTATCGAGGCCATCAATCATGATGGGGAATTTATTGATATTCCGCCCGGATTTGCTGGCTCTGGGGAGCTCTACGCCCTAACTATTGAAGGCGACTCAATGATCAACGCCGGTATCCACGACTCAGACGTTGTGATCATTAAGCAGTGTAATACCGCTGAAAACGGTACAATTATTGTCGCGCTTGTCGACGGAGAAGAGGCAACCTTAAAACGCTTACGCCGTGCCGGAAACAAAATCGTTCTCGAACCCGAAAATGACGAATATGAACCGCGCATTCTCGAACCTGAACGTGTGCAAATTCAGGGCCGTCTTGTTAGCTTGATGCGAACATACCACTAGCGTTTGGCATCTGCCGACCACGGCCGATTATAATCAGGCCTACTCGCATACTGAATTTTTGGTTTACGTTCATTTAAGAAGACTGAAGCAGCACCGTTCCTGTACACGTCGAACCGGTCTATAACATAGGCGTTGGGGCAGCGCGGCAATGGTTGGGCACTGATAATGATATCGGCCCACAAACACTCACCATCGAACATCTCGGGCTTATATAGAACGCTGACATTCTGCTGTTTCACCGTAATCCGACAAGCAAACTCATCACAACTTTTCTGAGATAACTCTCCCCACCCTGCAACCTCGTCGTCATTTAATGCCAGTGCGTCCGCCCACCGTTCGCGCGTAAATTTATCTTTTCGCATATTTGAAAAATGATAACGCCCATCTTCCCCCGCATAGCTAATAAGCGCACCGTCCTTTGACACAAGGATGTCTGGCCGTTGCACTCCACTATTCAACAACAAGCTCAAGATAAAAAACGGGATAGATGCCCATCGAAAGCTTCCCGATCCAACAATTAAAATGAAAAAACCAACAGCGAAGATCAGAAGATAAACGCCTGAAGATGCGGGCACTTGCAATACCGACACATCAAACGAGGACACGAAATGCGCGACATCCAAAATGTACGCCACCCCCGCATTCATTAACGGTAACACCAACCCCTCTAATCCCAAAGGCATCAGCAGAAAACAGATAACAGCTAACGGCATGACAAAAAACGCCAATACAGGCATAGCCAACAAATTGGCCACAATGCTCAAACTGGCAAATTTATTGAAATGAAACATCGCAAACGGCGCAGTCGCCAACGACGCAATAAGCGTGGTCAGCATCAAACCAAGCACATACAAACCAACTTTGCGTCCCCATGACGCATTTCGATACCAATTTGACCACGGCTCCTGTATGGATTGAAAAAAGGCAACAAGCGCAGCCACAGCCGCAAATGACATTTGAAAACTCGGATATAACAAACTCTCGGGCGCGATAAGCAGGACCACTGACGCAGCAAACGCAACAAGCCGCAGAGATAACGCCGTACGGTTAAGCATCACGGCGACAAAAACCAGAGCAATCATCATCAATGCACGCTGTGTCGGAATGGTGGCACCGGCAACCACCATATAAAACCCTGCCGCTATGATGGCAGCGACGGCTGCATAATTTTTAATCGGGTACTTTAAAGCAAAAGCAGGAAAGGCTGCGAAAGCAGCGCGAACGCAGAAAAACACAACACCGAAGAATAATCCAATATGCAGCCCCGAAATAGCCAACATATGCGCCAATCCCGAAGCCCGCAGCGCCTCATTATCTTCATCATAGATTGCCCGCCTCTGCCCGACGATCAGCGCAGAAACAATGGCGCCGTTTCGCGGGTCTGATGAAATAGCTCGGCTAGACACATCGTTCCTAAAGCCTTCCACAGGGCCAAACCAACCGTCATAGCGGCTATCGTCCCTCAATACTTTTGGCGCCCCATATGAAAACCCGACAGCCCCAATGCCTTGAAAGTACATATAGCGCCTAAAATCAAAACCGTTTGGAATGACAGGAGAAGACGGCGGATTAAGCCCTGCTAATAATTCAATGTACTGGC
>CAZLTT010000043.1:15696-17448 GCA_964562515.1 uncultured Micavibrio sp. | reverse complement strand
GGGCAACGGCCGTGATCATCCCGACATTATGGTTCACGGGTGTCTCGATTGTCCTAAACCAAAAAACCATCCGCCGTACATTCCTGAAAAGCGCGAAATGGATCGACCGCATTTGCGGTGGCCTACTAATGGCTTTAGGTGTACGCCTTGCCTTGATTAAGGCGGCATAACATGACTGTAACGCCCACAACAAAAAAACCGCGATTAAAAGAAGTGCCGAAAGGTCTGGGCGTACAGCATCTGTCCAAAAGCTACAAGAAACGCCCCGTTTTACGCGACGTATCTTTCACCGTTCAACGCGGCGAGGCGGTTGCCCTGCTCGGCCCGAACGGCGCAGGTAAAACAACATGCTTTTACATCACAACCGGATTGATCCCTGCCGATGGCGGCATGATCATGATGGATGGTGTCGATATCACCCATCTGCCAATGTATCGCCGTTCACGTCTCGGCATCGGTTATTTGCCGCAGGAGTCATCCATCTTTCGCGGGTTGAATGTCGAGGACAATATCCGCGCCGTTTTGGAAGCACAGGAATTAAGCGACGAGGAACGCGACACACTGCTCGAAGATTTGCTCAACGAATTCGGTGTCGAACATTTAAGACGTACACCTACACCGGCACTCTCCGGCGGTGAACGTCGCCGCGTTGAAATCGCACGCGCTCTGGCCGCCCGTCCCGAATTTATTCTCCTAGACGAACCACTTGCAGGGATCGACCCGATCGCCGTGGGCGAGATCCGAAACCTGATCGCGCATTTGAAAGATCGCGGCATCGGTGTCCTCATCACCGACCACAATGTTCGCGACTGTTTGGGCATTGTTGACCGCGCGTACATCCTGCATGACGGACAGGTTCTGATGGAGGGTTCGGCCGACGACATCATCAATGACGAGAATGTCCGCCGCGTCTATCTGGGCGACGAATTCAAGCTCTAGACCTTTGCTAAAATCCTGACCCACCGCCGCATATCGTCTTTCGTGACGCGCGCGCGCATGGTATAATATTTGCATGAACAAGCCCACCCAAAGTCTGGACCTCAGACAATCCCAACAGCTTGTAATGACACCTCAGCTGCAGCAGGCAATTAACATGCTGCAAATGAATAATGTCGAGCTGACTGAACTGGTCGAAGAGGAACTGGAAAAAAATCCGTTGCTCGAAAAAGACGAAAGCACGCCCGAAGATGCAGGCGGAGATGAAACATCCAACGAAACACCCGAGCGCGAAACCGGCAACGATGATGTTGACGAGGCATACGCACAAGCCGAGGACAATACCGACTTCGACGCAGGCTCAAAAATGGCGGAAATCGGCGCTGGCGGAAATTCCAAATTCGAAGACATCGAAAACAGCTTCGAAAACCGCATGTCATCGGAAAAGACATTGCGCGAGCATTTAATCGATCAATTACACGTACGTTTTAATGACAACCGTGACCGCATGGTCGGCGCGATGCTAATCGACCGCATCGATGAAGGCGGATACTTGCGCGAAAATATTGATGATCTCGCCGAAAAAATCGGTGCCTCGGAAGAACGTATCGAGCGATTGCTCGAAAAGATGAAAGGTTTCGACCCGACGGGCATTTTTGCCCACGATCTCGCCGAATGTATGGCCCTGCAACTGGAAGAACGCGGACAGCTTGACGAACCAATGCGTACACTGATCGATAATCTGAACATGCTCGGCGACCACGACTTTAAGGGCCTTGCCGATAAGTGCGGCGTCAACGAGACATACCTAAAGGA